>NZ_JBSIPA010000260.1:0-9290 GCF_053574605.1 Caballeronia sp. M23-90
CTTTCGGACGTCGTGGGGGCAATAACGGACCACCGGCGCTGTCGAGCGGCGATTCGTCGTCGTTGTCGGGCAGCGGCGGCACGTTGTGGATATCCGGACGATCGGCTGCGCGCCGCGATGCCTTCAACTGCGCTTCGAAGTCCTGCAGTTCGTTGACTTGCGTAACGAGTTGTCCCACGCGCGGTTCGAGATGAATGAGCGTTGCACTGATCTTGCCGAGCTCATCGATTTCGTAGGAGCGGCGCTCGGCCTGCGCTTTTTCTCCGGCTGCATGCGTGTTGCCCATTGCTGCGCCAATTGCAATGCCAAGCGCGAGCGCAGCGAGAACCATTGCAATGACGGCGATGATCACCATTGTGCGGACCGTGCGCGCTTCGACGAACCGGACACGCTGGTTCGACATGGTCCTTCGCGACCAGATGACGAACGCCATCAGTGCACCGGGCGCGACGCGCGCAAAGGCAAAATAACGTTCACCAAAACAGAAACACTGGCGCGTGTTCGACGGTTGAAATTGAGATAAATGAAAGTCACGTCCATGTGAAAACGCCGCAGCGGGGCTACGGCGAGAGGCCTTATGGGCGGACGATTATGCGCCAACTATCCAAATGCGTATCTCATATATAAGGGTTGCTGAATAAACGCGAAATTCAGGGCTGCGCCGTTTCGCTCCACAGCATTTCACGGGCTTCGCCCATGAGCAGCGGACGGTTCAATTCGGCCACTGTGCGCAGGAAATCCCACACTGCCGTGATGCGTTTCAGTTTGCGCAAATCCTCGCGGCAGGAAAGATAAAACGCACGCGTGACGACGATGTCATCGGCGAGTACCGGTTCGAGACGCGGGTCCTGTGCGGCCATGAAGCACGGCAGGATGGCGAGCGCGCGACCCTGCAATGCAGCGTGATATTGCGCGATCACGCTGGTGCTGCGCCAGTTGGAAACCGCACCCGGAATGGCACGATCGAGATAGAGGAGTTCGTAGCTGAAAGCGAGGTCGTCGATGTAGCTTGCGAAGCGGTGCGTCCTCAGATCTTCGACTCGATGCACAGGCTCATGCTGTGCGAGATATCCGCGCGTGGCGTAGAGACGCAAGCGGTAGTCGCAGAGTTTCGTGTAGACGGTCTGCCCGTGTTCGGGGCGCTCGAGCGTCACCGCGATATCCGCTTCGCGTTTGGACAAGCTCACGAAATGCGGGACCGGCAACAGGTCGATGGAGATCTGCCTGTGCGTGTCCTGAAAGCGCGCGAGCTGCGGCGCGAGAAAAAAGCAGCCGAAGCCTTCGGTGCATCCCACGCGCACGTGGCCGGACAACGCGTGCCCCGAGTTCGCGATGTGTTCCGTCGCGGACTGGACCGTGGTTTCCATGGCATCGACGTAGGCAAGCAGGCGCTGGCCTTCCGCAGTGAGGATGAATCCGCCGCTGCGGGATTTATCGAAGAGTAGGGTGCCCAATGCGTCTTCGAGCGCGCGGACGCGGCGCGCGACGGTCGTGTAGTCCACGCCAAGACGCTTCGCCGCGCCGCTCGCCCGCTGCGTCCGCGCGACTTCGAGGAAGTAACGCAGGTCGTCCCAGTTCAGGTTATGCAGGTTGTGTGCGGTCGATGGCGTGCTTTTTTGCATATCGGATGGGTGTTTCTATCGATACTTTGGAGAGATTTGCATAACTATACTGACGTTATTCAAATAAACGGAGACGACATTTCCCCTTGGCGACCTCGCGCGGGTTTTCCCGTAGCAATGGTCCGCGTCTTCCGCTTGCTTGCCCCTTCCTTCAGGAGACTCCCACATGAATACCGCTGCTGACCGCCCGGCGCTCGCCGAACACACCGCTTCCGTACGCACGGCCAAATTGCTGATCGATGGCAAGTTCGTGGAATCGACTACGAAAGAATGGCGCGACATCGTCAATCCCGCCACGCAGGAAGTGGTCGGACGCGTACCGTTCGCGACGAAAGACGAAGTCGATGCCGCAGTGGCATCGGCGGCGAATGCGTTCAGGACGTGGCGGCTGACATCGCTTGGCGTGCGCATGCGCGTGATGCTCAAGTTCCAGGACCTCGTGCGCCAGAACATGAAACGCATCGCGCAGACGCTGACGGCCGAGCAAGGCAAGACGCTGGCGGATGCCGAAGGCGATATCTTCCGCGGGCTCGAAGTCGTGGAGCATGCTTGTTCCATCGGCACGTTGCAGCAAGGGGAATTCTCGGAGAACGTCGCGGGCGGCGTGGATACCTACACGCTGCGCCAGCCGATAGGCGTCTGCGCCGGCATCACGCCGTTCAACTTCCCCGCCATGATCCCGCTCTGGATGTTCCCGATGGCGATCGTCTGCGGCAATACGTTCGTGCTGAAGCCATCGGAACAGGACCCGTTGTCGACCATGGAACTCGTCGAACTCGCGCTCGAAGCCGGCGTTCCGGCGGGCGTCTTGAACGTGGTCCACGGCGGCAAGGATGTGGTCGATGCCATCTGCACGCATCCCGACATCCGGGCCATATCGTTCGTCGGATCGACGCATGTGGGTACGCACGTGTACAACCTGGGCAGCCAGCATGGCAAGCGCGTGCAGGCCATGATGGGCGCGAAGAATCACGCCGTCGTCCTGCCCGATGCAAACAAGGAGCAGACCCTCAACGCACTTGCGGGCGCCGGGTTCGGCGCGGCAGGGCAACGCTGCATGGCGACGTCCGTCGTGGTGTTCGTGGGGGCGTCGAAGGACTGGTTGCCGGATCTGGTCGAGCGTGCGCGCGGATTGTCTATCAACGGCGGCACGGAGGCGAATACGGATGTCGGGCCCGTTGTTTCGCGTGCGGCGAAGGAGCGCATTATCGGTTTGATCGAAGCAGGTGTGGGCGAGGGCGCAACGCTTTCGCTCGACGGCCGCGGCGTGGAAGTGAAGGGCTATGAGAAGGGTAACTTCATCGGCCCGACGATCTTCTCCGATGTCACCACCGAGATGACCGTCTACAAGCAGGAGATCTTCGGCCCGGTGATCTGCGTGCTGGAAGCAGCCACGCTCGATGACGCCATCGCCCTCGTCAACCGCAATCCCATGGGTAACGGCGTTGGCCTCTTCACGCAAAGCGGCGCGGCGGCGCGCAAGTTCCAGAGCGAGATCGACGTGGGCCAGGTCGGCATCAATATCCCGATTCCCGTTCCGGTCCCGTACTTCAGTTTCACCGGTTCGCGCGGATCGAAACTCGGCGATCTCGGCCCGTACGGCAAGCAGGTCGTGCAGTTCTACACGCAGACGAAAACGGTCACATCGCGCTGGTTCGACGACGCCACGGTCAACGACGGCGTGAACACGACTATTTCGCTTCGCTAAGCATTTTCCGCACAGAACAATAACCAGGAGATACGCCATGGAAATCGGTTTTATCGGGCTCGGCAACATGGGTGGCCCCATGGCCGCCAACTTGCTGAAGGCGGGACATTCGCTGACGGTGTTCGATTTATCGAAGATGGCCTTGCAGGCAGCCGTCGACGCCGGCGCGCGGACTGCCGTATCGCCTCGTGAAGCGGTGCGCGAGGCCGAGGTGGTGATCACCATGCTGCCTGCGGCCGCGCACGTCAGGGCGGTCTATCTAAACGACGACGGCGTGCTCGCGGGCGTGCGTACAGGCGTGCCGCTGGTGGACAGCAGCACGATCGATCCGGCGACCGCCCGGTCGATTGGCGAGAGCGCAGCAAAACATGGCAACCCGTTCGCCGATGCCCCCGTGTCCGGCGGCACGGTGGGCGCCCAGGCCGGTACGCTGACGTTCATGGTCGGTGCAAATGCTGAGTTGTTCGAAACGCTCAAGCCGGTGCTCGCGGGGATGGGCAAGAACATGGTGCAGTGCGGTGACACCGGCACCGGCCAGATCGCGAAAATCTGCAACAACCTCCTGCTAGGCATTTCGATGATCGGCGTGGCCGAAGCCATGAAGCTGGGCGCTTCGCTCGGAATCGATCCGAACAAGCTTGCCGGGATCATCAACACATCGACAGGTCGTTGCTGGAGCGCCGATACGTGTAATCCCTACCCTAACGTGCTGCCGAACGCGCCCTCTTCACGCGGGTATACCGGGGGATTTGGCGCAGACCTGATGCTCAAGGATCTGGGGCTCGCCGTTGATGCAGCGCGTCAGGTGAAGCAACCGATCCTGCTTGGCGCGCTTGCACAACAGCTTTATCAATCGATGAGCATGCAGGGCTTGGGCGGGCTGGACTTCTCCGCGATCATCAAGCTGTACAGTAACGAGGATGCCTGAATAAACCGCAATAGCGAAAATACGTCTGTAGGTGCTTTCTTAAGCTGCGTTGCAACATGTCGAACGTCCGCGTCATATGGGACAGGGACATGGGGAATACGATGATTCGCTTCTTCTGAAATTGGCCTATTCTCAAAGCACGACGTTCATGTCTCCGTCTTAATTAGTAAGTAGATGACGAAGTCAGCGAAGCCGCTTTGGAATACTCATTAGGTTTAACCTAGGCCGGCAGCAATACCGGCGGCAAGCCAGGATCAAGGAGAGCCAGATGCAAACAACTCGTCATTTCCACATGGAGTTGCGTCACGCAACAATGCCGACCTACGTGTTCAGTTATCTGTTCCCGTTGGTACTGGCAGTGTACGAGCTGTGGCGCGTAGGGTCGTGGGTCGCAGTCCGCGGATTCAACTTCACGGACTTCAGCGCGATGAGTTATGAATTCGCGCTCATGCTGGCCGTGTTTCTGATGCAGGTCGTGGTCGAGATCGCATTCATGGCGGCCGCGATGCTGACCAAGCATCATGATGTGGCGCATCGCGCAGGCAACTTGCTGCTCGGCATTTTCTGTTCGGTGGTCGTATTGGGTTTCGACCTCGCGTTGCAATATGCGATGTAATTCTTAAAATCGCTTTGGGTTCTCGCAGCAAAGAAAAGCCCGTTTGAACATCAGGTTCAAGCGGGCTTTTTATCGTGCTGCCGAAGTGTGCAAGCGTTTCAGCAACCCACTGCGCTCGCGAGTTCCGGCGCCTTCTCCGCGCGCGCCTCGAAGCACTTCTTGTTCGCTTCCTTGAGCGCGGTGCGCAAGCCTTCTTCAACGACCGGGTGGTAGTAGGGCAACTTCAACATGTCTGCCACGCTGAGTTCAAGTTGCAGCGCCCACGCGAGCAGATGACCCAGATGTTCGGCGGCCGGCCCGCAACCCTGCGCGCCGAGCAGCTTGCCCGTTTTCGCATCCGCATAGACATGCAGCAAGCCGCGATTTTGTCTCAGCACGCGACTGCGGCCTTGCGTTTCGAATGACACGCTGCCGGTCACTGTCATCTGTTCATCGAGGTCGTCGTAGGACGCGCCCACGATCGCCACTTGCGGCTCGCTGAAGACCAGCGAGAACGGTACCTTCCGCCTGACCGTCTGCACGTTGGGGAAATTTGCCGCGTTGTCGCCCGCGAGCTTGCCTTCGTCGGCGGCGTCGGAGAGAAAAGGCCGCGTACCGTCGCAATCGCCGGCAATGAAGATGTTGCTGTCGCCACATTGCATCGATTGTTCGTTGAAGACGGGAACACCCTTCTTGTCGAGTTCGATACCCGTGGTGTCAAGTCGCAGGTTGCCGAGCGTCGGCTTCCTGCCGGTTGCGACGAGGACAAGATCGAAATGCTCGGTGCGATCGCTGCCATCGAGCGATTTGAAGCGGATGGTCGGTTCGCCTTCCTGCATCGACTTCTCGTGGACGGTTGCGTCCGGGTCGAGATAGAACTCCGCCTGCAGCGCTTTGACCAGGGCATCGCGCACGGGGGTATCGGTAAGCGCGCCTACCTGGTTTTTCTGGCTGAACATGAAGACGTCCACGCCGAGCCGCGCAAACGCCTGGCCCAGTTCCAGCGCGATAGGACCTGCGCCGAATACAGCGCAACGTTTGGGCAAGGTCTTCAACTCGAAGACCTGGTCACTCGTGATGAGCCGGTCGCCGAAAATCTTGAAGTCGTCGGGAATGACGGATGCCGATCCGGTCGCGATGACCACGCTCGTGGCTTCAATGCGCGTTGCGTCATCGACGATCAGTACGTTGCGTGACTCGAAACGTGCATGTCCGCGAATCACGGTTTCCGGCGGGAACGAAGCGATTTCCTCCAGCACACCCTTGACGAAATGATCACGTTCGCTGCGCATGTAAGCGAGCACGTGATCGCCGTTCGCTTCGAGATCGTGCGTGCCTTCAATACCTCTTGCCGCCTGATCCTTGGCATCGTGCAGGCCGTTTGCCGCCGCCAGCAAGAGCTTGGATGGCATGCAGCCCACCCGCGCGCACGTGGTGCCAAAATCGGCGCCTTCTATGATCACGGCTTCCTTGCCCGCACTGCGTGCCGCACGATACGCGGCCATGCCCGACGTTCCCGCGCCAATGACGGCGACGTCCACCTTGATTTGCTTCATCAGTACCCTTTGAGTGTTTCTACGACCATTGCGGATGTTCGCCGCCGAGGCTGCGGTCTAGCTGGAACGCTGCGCTGATCAGCGCCAGATGCGTCAGTGCCTGCGGGAAATTGCCGAGCGCTTCTCCGCTGATGGCGACTTCCTCCGAATAAAGCCCCACGTGATTTGCATACGCGAGCATTTTTTCGAAGACGAGCCGGCCTTCGTCGACACGGCCTGCGCGCGCGAGCGCCTCCGCGTACCAGAACGAACAGGCGCTGAAACCGCCTTCTTCTCCGGGCAAGCCGTCGAGTGAATCGCCGCGGGTGTAGCGAAAGATCAACGGATCGACGCCAAGCTCGTTGCCGATTGCATCGAGCGTCGTAAGCCAGCGCGGATCCTTCGGTCCTATGAAGCGCACGAGCGGCATCATCAGCGTGGAGGCATCGAGCGTTTTCGAATCCGGCGTCTGCACGAAACTCTTGATCTCATCGTTCCAGAAGTTCGTGTAGATGTCCTCGTGAATCGCGTCGCGTACCGCATTCCATTCCTGGAACGGAGCGGGCAGCGAGCGCTTTTGCGCAAGGCGTATCGCCCGGTCGAGGGTGACCCAGCACATCAATCTCGAGTGCAGCAGCGGCCGGCCGCCGTTGCGGAATTCCCAGATGCCCTGGTCCGGGTTCTTCCACTTCTGCGCGACGAAGTTGACGGTGCGCGTGACGTGTTGCCAGCCATCGTAGGAGATGGATTCGCCATACTTGTTGTAGAGGTAGATGGCGTCGAGCAACGCGCCGTACACGTCGAGCTGGGTCTGGTCGCGCGCGCCATTGCCAATCAACGGCGGCTCCGTGCCGCTGCCATAAAGGGTATCGACGGCTTCTTCGTCGGGCGGTGCTTCGCCGTCGACGGCGTACATCACGTTGAACGATCCATCCGAGTCGCATTGCTTGTTGCGCTCGGCGATCCAGTTCTTGAAGTCACGCGCTTCGCCAATGTAGCCGAGGCGCAGCAGCGCGTAGACGGAGAACGCGGCGTCGCGAATCCACGTGTAGCGATAATCCCAGCGGCGGCCGCCGTCGGGCGTTTCCGGCATGCCGAAGGTCGGTGCGGCGATGATTGCGCCAGTCTCCCGCGAGCTGAGCAGCTTCAGCAGCAGCGCGGAGCGCATCACGACCTCGCGATAACGCCCGTGATAAGTCGATTTCGCTGACCAAGCCCGCCAGAAATCGATGGTGTCGGAGAGCGCCTGCTTGCACGGCAGTTCGCCGCGAGCGGGCTCTGTTTCGCCGCCGAAAAGGAAGCACGCGGTCTCGCCTTCCTTGAGTTCGAACTGCGCGACAGCATCGTTTCCATCGATTCCCAGCTCGATTGTCGAGTCCAGTATCAGCGCGTCGATCCCGCCCGGGTTCTTGCCTGAGGGCGTGAAGCGGATGGTGTTCTTATCGACTTGAGCGGCTTCGTGGCTGCCACGGGCGTAGTCGAAGCGCGGCGCGCAATGCATGCGTACGGACATGTCGCCGTACTTCGCGCGGATCACGCGAACGACGCAATTCGAGTCGCCTTTCTCGTCCTCATCGTCTTTCGATACCGGCATGAAGTCGACAAGCTCGCACACCGCATCGCCCGACATGAAGCGCGTCAGCAGCACGTTGGTCTCAGGCAGATACATCTGCCTGGTGCGCGCGATCTTGAAGGTCGGCGCAATGGTGAAGGCGCCGCCGCGCTTTTCGTCGAGCAGCGCGCCGAAGATGGTCGGCGAGTCGACGCGCGGAAAACACATGAAGTCGATCGAGCCTTCCGTGGATATAAGCGCCGTCGTGCGCATGTTGCCGATCAGACCGTGTGCATCGATAGGAATGCCGTGCGAGGTCGGCGCATCCGTCTTGGCCGGGCTGTCGTCGTGAGAGTCCTGCGTCCGCGGATCAGCCATTATCAGCGAACCCCGGATACAAGGTCATGCCGCCGTCCACGAACAGCGTGGTGCCGGTCACGTAGTCGCTTTCGTCGGATGCTAGCCAGACCGCCGCATTGCCGATGTCCTCCGCTTCTCCAATGCGGCCGTAAGGCACGAGTTCGAGCAGCTTCTTGAGCGCGTCGGGGTTGTCCCAGGCCGACTTGTTGATCGGCGTCTGTATCGCGCCGGGAGCGATCGAGTTCACGCGGATCTTGTGCGGTGCGACTTCCTGTGCGAGCGATTTCATCATCATCTGGATGCCGCCCTTCGACGCCGCATAGTTGACGTGCCCCGCCCAGGGAATGACCTCATGAACCGAACTCATGCAGATGATCTTGCCGAGCGCTTTCGATACCGGCCGCGGACCGCGTCGAAGGAATTCGCGTACGGCGCGTTGTGCGGTCATGAACTGGCCTGTGAGATTCAGGTTCATCACCGCGTTCCAGTCGGCAAGCGTCATGTCGATGAACTTCGCGTCCTTCTGCACGCCGGAGTTGGCGACCACGATATCGACCGTGCCGAAGCGTTTGACGAGGGTATCGAACATGGCGTCGATGTCGGCTTCGTCGGAGACGTCGGCCTGGATCGCGATCGCCTGGCCACCGGCCTGTTCGATTTTGGCAGCGAGGCCTTCGGCCTCTTCACCATGTGAGTGGTAGTTGATGGCGACGCTCGCGCCAGCTTCGGCGAGCGCGAGCACGACTCCGTAACCAATGCCGGAGCTGCCGCCGGTTACGAGCGCGATTTGACCTGCAAGTCTTTGAGCCATGGCGTTCCCTGATTCGATGCGAAGCGAGTTCCGGAGGCTGGCTCGCGATGCAATGCAGGAGGCAAAAGACAAGCTCCCGCCCGGCGCGACACCTGCTATGGGTCCCACCTCGACCGGCCTCGGCGAAATCTATCTCTGGACTGTCGAAGCAGATGCAAACGCGCGCAAGCCCGATGGAA
>NZ_JBSIPA010000261.1:0-9280 GCF_053574605.1 Caballeronia sp. M23-90
TTGGCGCACGCGTTCGCGGCGGCGCGGATAGCGTGCTTGCGGCCGTCCACGAGAACAGTGCGGCGCAGAAGGCGGGGTTATCGGCGGGAGATGTGCTGGTTGCAATCGATGGTCTGCGCGTCACGGGTTCCAATCTCGATTCACTGCTTTCGCGTTATTTGCCCGGCGCGAAGGTTGAAGTTCACGCATTCCGTCGCGACGAATTGCGCGTGACGCAGGTGAAACTCGACGCGCCGGACGTGTCCCGTTACGTGCTTTCCACGGCCGATTCCAGCGCTCAGACGAAGCAATGGCGTGAACGCTGGCTGAAAGGTTGATGCAGCAATTGCGAACAAAAGGCGGATTGTTCTATCAGTGCAACGATCCGTCATGGGTGCACAGCTTTTTCCCGATCGATTAACCACGAAGAATGCGTCCTGTCAGAGCGTTTTCGCGCTCGCACTCAACCAAGGGACAGGAGTCATCATGACGACCATTCTTCAAATCAATTCCGCTGCCCGCTCGCAAGGCGCCCAGTCCACGTTGCTCGCCGACGAAGTCGCGGCCAAGCTGCTGCAATCGCATGCTGGCGCGAAGCTCGTGGTTCGCAACCTTCTCGCCGATAACCTCCCGCATCTCGACGACGCCACGCTAGGCGCGTTCTTCACGCCGGCCGATGCCCGCACCGCCGAGCAAAACGCCATTCATGCAAAGAGCGAAGCGCTGATCGCCGAATTGCAATCGGCTGACATCGTTGTGATCGCCGCACCGATGTACAACTTCGGCATTTCATCGCAACTGAAGGCTTACTTCGACTGGATCGCACGCGCCGGCATCACGTTCAAATACGGCGCGAACGGCCCGGAGGGCCTCGTGACGGGCAAGAAGGTGATCGTTGTGTCGGCACGTGGTGGCAAGTACAGCGGCACGCCGAACGATTCGCAAACGCCTTATCTGAAGTCGTTCCTCGGGTTCCTCGGCATGACCGATGTCAGCTTCGTGTTCGCTGAAGGCCTGGCAATGGGTCCGGACGCTGCCGGCGCCGCGTTGGCTACGGCGCGGGATTCGATCGCTGCACTGTAAGTTGCTTCAGCTTTAAAAAAGCCCGCCGTGTGTTTGATAGACACGGCGGGCTTTTTCTTGGCGCTTCAGTTTGGCCGATCAGGCAAACGCCAGTTGATGGCCGGCCGTCCATTTTCTTCCAGGTAAGCATTCGCCGACGCGAAATGCCCACAGCCCAAAAACCCGCGATGTGCCGATAACGGCGACGGATGCGGCGCCTCGAGCACGCAATGCGCTTTTCCCGCTGCCACGGCAGACGCGATCAATCCGCGTTTCGCCTGCGCATGCGCGCCCCAAAGCATGAACACGAGATGTTCGTGCCGCATCGCAAGCTCGTGAATCAGCGTGTCGGTGCAATGTTCCCAGCCGCGTTTGGCGTGGCTGCCGGCTTTATCGCGTTCCACGGTCAGCGATGTGTTCAGCAACAGCACGCCTTGCTGCGCCCACGCGTCTAGACAACCGTGATTCGGCGCGGCAAAACCGAGGCTCGCGTTGATTTCCTTGAAGATGTTGCGCAACGACGGCGGCGGACGGACCGGCGCCGGAACCGAAAACGCGAGGCCATGAGCCTGCGGTGCGCCACGGTCTTCGCCGTGATACGGATCTTGTCCGAGAATCACCACTTTGACGTCGGCGGGACTGGTCAGACGCAAGGCGCGAAAGACATCGGCGGGATACACGGTCTTGCCGGCGGCGCGCTCATTGTCGACGAACGCGCACAACGCGCCGTAATGCGGACTTTCGATGAACGCCTTCAGGTGCTTGCGCCAATCGGCCGGCAATGCATCGAACTGGCTCTCAAGCGTTGTGAACGGATGACTTTCCGAAGCGCCTTCGGCCTCGAACAACGACGCCTGGTTCATTTCACGCCACCGTTCGAACCTTCCGCCTTTGGCTCGCACAATTCGTAACCACGGCGCGCTTTGCTCGCATCTTCAGGCTGGAGGTAGAGAAACGCGCCACGCATCTGGGCGGCGAGGTTGGTCATTCCGGCTTCGTCGCCGGATTTGAGTTCGAGTTCCAGTTCGCTGATGGGCGTGGTGCGGCGCTCGCCATCGATATCCGTTACGACTTCGCCAAGATCTAGCGCGGCTTCGATTGTCGCGCCATCGATATCGACGTTCCATATCACGCGTTCAAAGTCCGTACGGAAGAGGGCGTTCAACTCCGGCGCTGCGTCGCGCAGAGCGTTGCGCGCGTGTTCGTCGTCGCAAAGTTCAAGCAGCTTGTCGATCTCCAGCGCTTCGCCCGCAACCGGCATTTCCCATTCGTGCCGGTTATGCATGCCGCCACTCGACTCACCTGCGGTCTTGTACGTCTGCAGCCATTGATCCGGTGCGCCGCGCAGCCGCACAGCGCTCTTTGCTTTGGCGAGCGCGCGGTCAGCGGTGTCGAAGTAGACGTTCGTCAGGTGAATCTTCCGGCCTTCCTGGCCCGTTCGCTTCGTCAGATCCCTTGCGATCTCTTCGTGGTCCGATGTCGGCAGCGCCAGCTTGATCTCACGTTCAATACCCAAAATAAACTCCGTGCAACAGCGTCAGAAGAACATTCGCGCAAGTTCGGTGCCGGGATCGTCGGCGCGCATGAACGCTTCGCCGACAAGGAACGTTTGCACGTCCATTGCCTGGAGCCGTTCGACATCCACGCGCGACAGGATTCCGGATTCGGTCACCACAATGCGCTCTTCCGGCACCATTTCCAGCATGCCGATGGTTGTATCTATCGACGTCTGGAATGTGCGGAGGTTCCGGTTGTTGATGCCGATAAGCGGCGTTTTCAGCGTTAGCGCCTGCACAAGCTCATTCTCATCGTGAACCTCGACCAGCACCGCGAGGCCCAGTGAATGGGCGTAGGCTTCGAGGTCACGCATTTGTTCGGGCAGAAGCGCAGCGGCGATCAGCAAGATGCAATCGGCGCCCATCGCGCGGGCTTCGAGGATCTGATACGGATCGACGATGAAGTCCTTGCGCAGGACCGGCAAGTTGCACGCGGCGCGCGCTTCCTCAAGATACGCGACGCTGCCCTTGAAGAACTGCACATCGGTCAGCACCGACAGACACGCGGCGCCGCCACGTTCATACGACCTGGCGATATCGGCGGGGACGAAGTTTTCGCGTAGTACGCCCTTGGACGGACTCGCTTTCTTCACCTCGGCAATCACCGCCGCTTTACCTTCAGCATGCTTCGCACGCAATGCGCCGACGAAGTCGCGCGAGTCGCGCGCGCTCGCTTGCAAACGCAGCGCCTCCACCGAAATGCTTTCTTGTGAAACGCGGATTTCGTCGCGCTTGACCTGGATGATGCGGTCGAGAATGTCACTCATATCGGATTCCGTTATTTGGCGAATTGCTGCGTGAAGCGCACGAGTTCATCGACTTTCTCGCGCGCCTGACCGCTCGCGATCACTTCTTTCGCGAGGCGCATGCCGTCCTCGATCGATTCCACGACGTTCGCGGCATAAAGCGCCGTTCCTGCGTTCAGCGTGACGATTTCGCGCGCCACGCACGGCTTGTTATTGAGCGCGCCGAGCAGCATGGTCTTCGATTCCTGCGCGTCGGCCACTTTGAGCGTTCGGTTCGACACCATCTGCAAGCCGAAATCTTCCGGATGAATCTCGTATTCGCGGACTTGCCCATCGCGCAGTTCGCCGACAACCGTCGCGGCTCCCAGCGAGACTTCGTCCATGCCGTCCTTGCCGTACACAACCAGCACGTGCTTTGCGCCAAGGCGCTGCATCACGCGAACCTGGATGCCGACGAGGTCTTCATGAAACACGCCCATCAACTGATTCGGCGCGCCTGCCGGGTTGGTCAGCGGGCCAAGAATGTTGAAGATGGTCCGCACGCCGAGCTCACGTCGCACGGCGGCGATGTTTTTCATCGCCGGATGATGGTTCGGCGCGAACATGAAACCCATGCCTGTTTCGGCGATGGATTGCGCGACCTGCTCCGGTTTCAAATCGATATTCACGCCGAGCGCTTCGAGCACGTCCGCGCTGCCCGATTTACTCGATACCCCGCGATTCCCGTGCTTCGCGACCTTCGCGCCGGCGGCCGAGGTAACGAACATGGTTGCCGTCGAGATGTTGAAGGTGTGCGAGCCATCGCCGCCCGTACCGACGATATCCACGAGGTTATCGCTGTCCGGCACCGTCACATGATTGGCGAATTCGCGCATGACGGTTGCCGCCGCTGCGATTTCGCCGATGGTTTCCTTCTTCACGCGCAATCCCGTGATGATCGCGGCGGACATCACCGGCGACATCTCGCCGCGCATGATCATGCGCATGAGGTGGAGCATTTCATCGTGGAAAATTTCACGATGCTCGATGGTCCGTTGCAGCGCTTCCTGGGCCGTAATAGTCATGTTCTGATCCCGGTTCACACGCGTTCGCCCTGCTTCGAGCTTTTAACGAAGTTCTCGAGCAGCGCGTGGCCATGCTCGGACAGGATCGATTCGGGGTGGAACTGAACGCCTTCGACCGCAAGTTCCTTGTGACGCACGCCCATGATTTCGCCATCGGGCGTCCACGCAGATACTTCCAGGCAGTCCGGCAGCGATTCACGCTCGATTGCCAGCGAGTGATACCGCGTCACGCTGAAATGCTTGGGCAGGTCGGCGAACACGCCGCGGCAATCGGTTTCGATCGTGCTGACCTTGCCGTGCATGATGGTTTGCGCACGCACGACCCGTCCGCCGAACGCTTCGCCAATGGCCTGATGGCCAAGACACACGCCAAGAATGGGGATCTGGCCGGAAAATTCGCGCAACACGTCGAGCGTAATGCCCGCATGTTGCGGATTGCTCGGCCCCGGCGAAAGGCAGATCCGCTCGGGATTGAGTTTCGCGATTTCACTAAGGGTGATTTCGTCGTTGCGGAACGTCCGCACGTCTTCGCCCAGTTCGCCGAAATACTGAACCAGGTTATAGGTGAACGAATCGTAGTTGTCGATCATCAGCAGCATGGTCTTTCTCCGGATCAGAAGTCGCTATCGAGGCCGTCTTGCACTTGCTCGGCGGCGCGCAAAACTGCACGCGCCTTGTTCTCCGTCTCCTGCCATTCGGACTCAGGCACCGAATCCGCGACCAC
The DNA here is from genome assembly GCF_053574605.1 of Caballeronia sp. M23-90. Lineage (NCBI taxonomy): Bacteria > Pseudomonadati > Pseudomonadota > Betaproteobacteria > Burkholderiales > Burkholderiaceae > Caballeronia > Caballeronia sp. M23-90. Next base: position 5,132 of record NZ_JBSIPA010000261.1, read on the forward strand.
GCCGGCGGCGGCCTGCACATACAAATTACCCTTGTGGATCAGGCCCGTGCGAATCGCGATGGCGAGATCCATTTCGCCCGTGAACGACAAATACCCGCAAGCGCCGCCGTACAAGCCGCGTTTCACTGGCTCCAGTTCATCGATGATTTCCATCGCCCGCACTTTCGGTGCGCCCGAAAGCGTGCCGGCCGGGAAGGTCGCGCGCAGCACGTCGAAGTTCGTCGTGCCGGGTTTCAGCTTGCCTTCCACCGAACTGACGATGTGCTGAACGTGTGAATACTTTTCGATCGCCAGTTTGTCCGTCACGACCACCGAACCCGTTTGCGCAATCCGGCCGACATCGTTTCGCGCCAAATCGATCAACATCACGTGTTCGGCGACTTCCTTTGGATCGTTGAGCAATTCGGTGGCGAGTTCGGCGTCGCGCTCGGGCGTGTTGCCGCGCGGCCGTGTGCCGGCGAGCGGACGAATGGTGACGATACGTTCGTCGCCACGCTTTTCCTGGCGCACCAGGATTTCCGGCGATGCCCCGACCACATGAAATTCGCCGCCGAAGTTGTAGTAATACATGTACGGCGACGGATTCAGCGACCGCAACGCGCGATACAGCGAAAGCGGATTATCGCGAAACGGCTTCACGAGGCGCTGGCCGACCTGAACCTGCATCAACTCGCCCGCCGCGATGTATTCCTTGGCCTTGCGCACCGCGTTCAGGTAGTCCTCTTTCGCAAACTCCCGATACGTCTCCGTACGCACGCTCGCCGACGTCACCGGCGGCTGCACGGTCGTACGCAAACGCGCACGCAGTTCGCGCAGGCGCTGCCTGGCTTTCGTGTAAGCCTCCGGCACGGTCGGATCGGCGTAGACAATCAGATAGAGCTTGCCGGCGAGGTTGTCGATGACCGCCATTTCCTCGGTCAGCAGCAACTGGATATCGGGCAGGCCGAGATCGTCGCGCGGCGCCGAGTGCGCCAGCTTTTTCTCGATATAACGCACGGCGTCGTAGCCGAAGTACCCTGCCAGACCACCGCAAAAGCGCGGCAATCCCGGGCGTTGCGCAATCTTGAACCGCTTCTGGAATGTTTCGATGAACGTCAGCGGATCAACTTCGCTCGTTTCGATTACCTGACCATCCTTCACCACTTCCGACACGCCGTTCTGCACGCGAATCATCGTGCGTGCCGGCAAGCCGATAAACGAATAGCGGCCAAAGCGCTCGCCGCCGACCACGGATTCCAGCAGGAAGGAGTTGGCGCCATTGCGCTCGGTCTGAGCGAGTTTGAGATAAAGCGAAAGCGGCGTTTCGAGGTCGGCGAGCGCCTCGGCAATCAGCGGAATGCGGTTAAAGCCTTCATTCGCCAGCGATTGGAATTCGAGTTCGGTCATGTTCTGATCCTTTGCGTGTCGCTTGTTGGGTTTTGCGACATCGAGCACATACTGGGCGCTGCGGAAAATTCACCGCGCGGCGCTTAACCCGCTTGGGTTTGTGCGTCGGCCGGGGCTTCACGCACTGCATGTCCGATTATCAGGGCTCGGGGCCGTTCACGGGAACCGTGTGGACTCGAGACACTCACGACACAATCGGGCGCAGCGAATGATGCGCATCAAGCCGGGCATCAAAGGTAAGGCAAGTCAGCGGGATCGGCGCGCGGAGTGCGCAGCGAAACAAAAAACGGTGCTGAAGACGAGCTTCAGCGGACCTCAGGCGAGGTTAGCGCGACCAGCGACGCCAGGGCCAGGCTCCCCGGTCGATGCTGCTCAGACTCCGTTTTTTGTTCAGAAACATGAGGGATTAAGCTAGTCAGTCAATGTTGTCGCGCCGGGTGCTTCGGGCGCGGCCATGGTTGCTGCTATTGCCTGTGCGGCAGCCAGCAGGGAGGAAACTATACCATCGGATTTCACGAGGTGCACGGGTTTGCCGTGGTTGTAGCCGTAAGGCACCGTCAGCGTCGCCATTCCGGCCGCGCGGCCCGCCAGCGCATCGTTCTCCGAGTCGCCGATGGCAACCGCTTCCCGCGGCAAAACGTCCAGGCGTTCGCAGGCGATCAGCATGGGCGCCGGATCGGGCTTTTTCTGCGGGACCGAGTCGCCACCGAGTACGACCTTGAAGTATTCCGCGAGGCCGAACTTCGTCAGCAATTCGACCGCGAACCGGTGCGGCTTGTTCGTTACGCACGCGAGCGGCAAGCCGAGATCGCGCAACGCTTTCAGCCCTTCGGCGACTTCGGGATAAAGCGTTGCGCTCTGTCCGTTGATGCGCGCGTACTCGATCTGATAGATCGCGAGGGCATCTTCGAATTTCGTGGATGCTTCGAGCGCCGAAAACCGCACGGCCAGAATGCTACGGATCAGATTCTCCGAGCCTTTTCCTATATAGCCGATCACCTCGTCGCGATCAGTCGCTTTCGCGCCGATGCGCGCAAGCATGCCGTTCAGCGCCGCGGTGAAATCGTCTGCTGTATCGACCATGGTGCCGTCCAGGTCGATGATCGCCGCTCGCAACGTCTTGTTCGTGAATGCCGGAAGCTCGGCGCTGAGTTCGCTCATCTTGAATCCCCGGTGTTCACTTTGGCCAGTTCCTCGCGCATCTTGCCGATGATCTCGGCGTAGTTGTGATGCCCGAAAATCGCCGATCCCGCCACGAATGTGTCCGCGCCTGCTTCCGCGATTTCACGAATGTTCTCGATCTTCACGCCGCCGTCTACTTCCAGATGAATCTCGCGTCCGGTCCGCTCGTTGTATTCATCGATACGCCGGCGCGCTTCGCGCAGCTTGTTGAGCGCTTCCGGAATGAACGACTGGCCGCCGAAACCCGGGTTCACCGACATGATCAGCACGAGATCGACCTTGTCCATCACGTGATCCAGGTGATTTAGCGATGTCGCCGGGTTGAACACCAGGCCAGCCTTGCAGCCGTGATCGCGAATCAGTGACAGCGTCCGGTCGATATGATCCGAACCTTCCGGGTGAAAGCTGATCACATTCGCACCGGCTTCCGCGAAGTCAGGCACGATACGGTCCACCGGACGCACCATCAAATGCACGTCGATAGGCACGGTCGTATGCGGCCGCAGCGCCTTGCAGACCATGGGGCCGATTGTCAGGTTCGGAACGTAATGGTTGTCCATGACGTCGAAATGGATCCAGTCCGCGCCGGCGGCGACGACATTGCGAACCTCTTCGCCGAGAATGGCGAAGTCGGCGGACAAGATACTGGGGGACAAGCGGAATTGCGTCATGACGTCTGCCGGTTGCAAGCGAGGAACTCATTTTACCGCGACACGCCGTTTTTGACCGTCGGCCGAACGGCTAACGCGCGGGGCCGGCTGCCGGCGCTTTTTCCCGTCGTCGCAGGATTTCGGCAACGTTTCAGCCGCATGACAAAGCCGTCGCAAGCCACCGCGTTCGGTTGCGGGTACCGGCTGCATCAAGCAGAATGCGTCACCTGATGTTCACGCAAATTCGCGTAATCGTGCCGCTGTTCGCCCTGCCGGGCGTCGCTGCGCGCAGCATATTTTGAATTGGAAAAGCGATGAGCCAGTATGAATTCAGCGTAGCGGTCCAGACGCAATACCTTCCTGAACAATCGGAACCGGATGCTCACCAGTTTGCGTTCGCATACACGCTGACCATTCGGAATACCGGTCAGGTCGCCGCGCAACTGATCTCGCGGCACTGGATCATCACGGATAGCGACAACGTGGTCCAGGAAGTGAAAGGGCTTGGCGTGGTTGGCAACCAGCCCTTGTTGCCGCCGGGCGAGAAGTTCGAGTACACGAGTTGGGCCGTGATCGCAACGCCGGTCGGCACCATGCGCGGATCGTATTTCTGTGTGGCCGAAGACGGCGAGCGTTTCGAGGCGGCCATTGCCGAGTTCGCGCTGCACATGCCGCGCACGCTGCACTGAGCAAGCGTTGGGTCCCGCTAACGCCTGTTTTTCTTTTTGCCCGACGCCGTCCACGCGACGATAAAAATCAACAGAAGCAGCGCCACGAGTGACTCTAGCGCAAAAACAAGCATTGGATATTCGTCGAATAGATCTGACATGGCGGTTCTCATCAAGAACGAACATTGTAAGCGTTTCACCTCTTCGCTCGCCGGATTGGCGGCTTGGGCGGCTTTTCTTACCACTGCCGTTTTACTGGCATC
>NZ_JBSIPA010000262.1:0-9272 GCF_053574605.1 Caballeronia sp. M23-90
TCGACCACCACGCCGTTTTGCGCCTTTGCGTCGCGCACCGCCTGGGCGGCGGTATCGGCGAGTTCTGCCGGGTTGTCGACAAGTCTGATCTCGAACTTCCGTCCCGCCTCGCCAAGCATCCGTTCGAGCGCGGCGCGGGTTTCATCGCTTTGTTTGCGCCCCGAACCCGCGTTCATCACGATGAAAAACGGCGCATCAGCGGCGATCGTTCGAGGTGCGTGTGCCTGCGGAGCGGCTTCGGATGGCGTTGGGGATAGTTCGGCGGGCGTCATGAATGGCGCTCCTGTCAGGTCGGATCGAGCACGCTCGATGATTGAACGGGTGCGTCGCCAGCCATTGCCGGGCAGCCGTTGCGGCGCCCGACAATTATAACAATTAGCTTACATTTTCTTCCGCCAATAAAAAGACGCGCGGCTTGCCGCCCCGCGCGCCTGCAAAGCGACTACAAACGCCGGCTACATATGTTCGCCGCGTATATAACCTTCGAGTTGGTGGATGGTGAGCTCCTGCTCGGACATGATGTTTTTCACCAGGTCGCCTATGGAAATCATCCCCACGAGTTTTTCGCCGTCGATGACCGGCAAATGGCGCATGCGTTTTTCGGTCATCAGCGCCATGCAGTCGTCCGTGGTCTGCTCCGGGCGCACGAAACGCACTTGCGAAGTCATGATTTCGTGCACCGGGGTCTGCCGCGAAACCCGGTCCATCAGCACCACTTTGCGCGCGTAATCGCGCTCGGTCATGATCCCGACAATGGCCTCGCCGTGCGTCACGATCAGCGCGCCGATATGCTTTTCCGCCATCATGACGATGGCGTCGTAGACCGAAGCCGTGTCGGCAATCGTGAAGATGGTGTGATCGGGTTTCGAATTAAGAACTTGTGCGACTGTTGCCATCGAACGCCTCCGTTGAACCGCGCGACGCCTGCCGGACGGCAGGGCGTACCACATGGGGCCACGTCTTGCCTTACATGAAAATTACCCAGCCCATTCAAAAAGTATAGGCCACCTGCCGGTTGCCCGGACGCTCGAAAACACGGGTTTTAGTCCGTCCAAGGGTCAATCCCGATACGGCAAACTCGATATGCGCACGGCACGGTAACGCTGCGTTCATAAACCCGCAAAATTGAGCTTCAGTTTCCCTGCACCGCGCCGCTAATCAGGAACCGGCTGGTCAAAGCCCGGCATAAATCGAACAGGAGAACATTTTGAGCAGCTCACAACACGACATCGAACAGCGGGTTCGGCTCGCAGGCAACAACATGTTCGAGCTGCTCTTGTTCCGCCTGGGCGAAGCGCCCGGCTCGGAGCAGCGCGAGCTTTACGGCATCAACGTGTTCAAGGTGCGTGAGATTCTCGCGATGCCCGAGATCACCGTGGTCGCCGGCGCGAATCCCGAAATCCTCGGCGTTGCCGATATCCGCGGTCAGATCATTCCGGTCATCGATCTGGCGCAGGTGACGGGTTGCCAGCCGAAAAACGGTCCGAAGATCCTGCTCGTGACTGAATTCGCGCGTACCACGCAAGGTTTTGCCGTCGAAGAAGTCGACGATATCGTGCGGCTGGAGTGGAACCAGGTTCTATCGGCGGAATCGCATTCGAGCGGGCGGACGGTGACGAGCTTCGCGCGGCTCGACGGCAACGTGGACGGTTCGCGGCTCGCGCAAGTGCTCGACGTGGAGCAGATCCTGCGCGACGTCCTGCCGTCGACAACTGCAGACGAGATCAACGAGTCCAGCACGGGCCGCCTGGTCCTGAAGCCCGGCACGAAGGTTCTCGCCGCCGATGATTCCGGCGTCGCCCGCAGCCTGATCGAGCAGAGCCTGAACGCGATGGGCGTGTCGTTCATCATGACCAAGAGCGGCCAGGAAGCGTGGAATGTGCTGGAAGACCTGCAGCGCAAGGCCGAGTCGGAAGGACGGCTTGCATCGGATGAAATCGCGCTGGTGCTGACTGATCTGGAAATGCCGGAGATGGACGGCTTCACGCTCACACGCCGCATCAAGGCGAACGCCGGCATGCAGGCCATTCCGGTGGTAATCCATTCGTCGCTGTCGGGATCGGCGAACGAGGAACACGTGCGCAAAGTGGGCGCAAACGCGTATGTATCGAAGTTTGCGCCGGCCGAACTCGCGACCGTGATGCGCAACGCATTGAAGACCGGCACCTGAAGCATTTAGTCCGGCCTCGACGCAAAAGCGCCAATGCCCGCTGGACGCAATTCCAGCGGGCATTGGCGCATTACACGGTCATTCAGCGAAGCTTTACGCGATCAGGACGGCTTGATGTTTGCCGGTTGTGCGCGCAACAGCACGAAGACTTATTGACCGAAGAAAACTGCTTGCGACTTGCTGGTGCCGTCACGGCTCGTCGAACCCGACTGCGTCAGCGACTTCGAGCCACCGTAAGCATTTGCATCGGCATTACGGCTTTCAGCAGCCAGCGTTTGCGTGTTCTGGCCTTGTTGCGAAGCCGGAGCACCCACCGAAGGACGATACGAAGGCGCCGGGCCGTAGCCGCTGGCAAAAGCCGGAACAGCGATAGAAGCGGTAGCGGCGATAAGCAAGGATGCGAGAAGGTTCTTTTTCATGATGAGCTCCGATATTGGGTAGACGTACGACTGTTCACAAGGCGTTGCAGCGGTCTTGCTAATGCGTCGTTGCTGCTTCGTCGATGAAATGCAGTGTATACCCGTACTATCGGTTTTTTATCCCCATAAACTTCAATACACTATTCAGGATCGAAGAATAATCAGGCGGATGGGGTGCGCCGGGGAAACGCCAGAAGCAAGCCTGTAAAAGGCTTGCGGCGATAGGTTTTGGGGACAAATGAAGTTGAAAACCGACTTTCGGCGACCGATTTCAGTGAACTTGCACGATCTGACCAATCAACTTGACCAGGACGCCGGGCGCGTTGCCTTTCTGGCAGTAGCCATCGAAGCCTGCGTGAACGCCCTTCGAGCGCACGTAGTCTTCCCCAAGCGCCGTAAAAGCGATGATTCCCGCATTACGGGTGGGAGAGATTCGGCGTAAAACGCGGGCAGTGGCGAACCCGTCGTGCTCCGGCATGCTGATGTCGAGCACGACGACATGTGGAACCCAACCATCGATTGCCTGTAGCGCGTCTACACCGCTCAGCGCAAAGCGAGTGTCGCAGCCGTCTGCGTTGAGCGCGGCAGCGAGACCTTCGGCGCTCGCGGCGTTGTCATCGACAACCAGGATTCGCCACTGCTCATGGTCTGCGTCGACGTTGCGGCTCGTCCACAGCGCGCATTTCGGGGAGTAGGAAACTGAAAGCATTGACCGCTCTATATTTTGCAGGTGCAGCAAATGCAGCATTTTTCGCGCCAACCTGCTCTATTGTCACAAGCGTTTCATGCGGAGGTGAGGCCAGAACCCGTACACGTCTTGTCTGACAATGAGTTGGCCGGTTGAAAGCGGCGCTCATCGACTAATCATGGGCGCCAGCATGTCGGGCGTTCAGGACTTTGCTTTGACCTTTTTGCCGGAAGATTCGTCCGTCGAGCGCAATTTTGCATTCGCGAGAACCAACAGGTTTGCGTCGGACTGACGCAGTGCCTCGTCCAGTTTGTCCAGCGCATCGCGCAACGTGCGTTTTTGTGTCTTGTTCAACGCTTGCGGGCCATGCTCCGCGACCAGCTTCGCTTCCTTCTCGAGCCGTTTGAGCAATTTCGTCCCGAGACGACTGTCGATGGCCTGCTCGCCCAGCAATTCGACGATGCTTGCCGCCAGCCGCGTCAATCCGTCGGCCGTGGTCTGCGTGGGTTCGTCCTGCTCGACGCGATCTTCCATGTGTATTTCCCCGTGATGCGCAATGAAGCGAGAAGGGTCAGGCTGCGCTCGACGGCCTTCTTGCACCGCGCGAGTCTACCCGCAAGGCGTGACAGCCATAAGTCCGTTACGTGTCACGCAGCAATCTCCCCACAGTAACGCGAATTCGTTGCACGGGACGTCCGAACTGCCGCAATTGGCACGCACAATCGGTGAGTGATCCGTTTTTCATTCCCCGCCGCCGATGACTACCGCCCTGCCCTACGCCTCTGACTTTTCCGGCCTCGTGTGCGGCTTTCGTTTTGCCGAAGACGCGCCGGGCATTCACATTGATTCGGACGGCGCGCTCAACTGGCTTGCGCAATGCAACGCCGGCCAGGAAGCGGGCGATTTCGTCTGGCTGCATTTCGATCTGGCGAACGGCGCAAGCGAACGCTGGATGCGCACGCAGCTCGATTTGCCCGACGCCTTCTTTGAAACGTTGCGCGACGGCTCGCATTCCACGCGCATCGAACACCAGGAGGGCGCACTGCTCGCGGTGATCAACGACGTGATGTTCAATTTCGATGTAACGCCATCCGAGATCGCCACACTGTGGGTCTACACGCGCGAAAAGCTGCTGGTCACCGCGCGGCTGAAACCCTTGCGCTCCATCGATACCCTGCGCGAGGCCGTGCGCGGCGGCGAAGTCTTTCGCTCGACCGTCGAGCTGCTAATCCATTTGCTGCGCGATCAGGCCGACTTGCTGGTCCAGATCGTAAGGCGCACGAGTATCGACATCGATAAAGTCGAAGACCGGTTTCTCTCCATGCGCGCCCCCGCCACGCGCTCGGAACTGGGTGCATCGCGGCGAGTGCTGGTGCGCCTGCAGCGTCTGCTTGCGCCCGAGCCGGGATCGATCTTCCGGCTGCTTGCCCGTCCGCCGCGCTGGCTGCAGACGCTCGACCTGCAGGATCTGCGCGACGCCACCGAAGAATTCTCCCTCGTTCTCGGCGATGTGGCCGGGCTTGTAGAACGCATCAAGCTCTTGCAGGAAGAAATCGCCGCGCGTCTGGACGAACAAAGCAACCGGACGCTGTTCACGCTGACGCTGGTCACGGTGCTGGCATTGCCGATCAACATCGTCGCCGGGATCATGGGCATGAACGTCGGCGGCATTCCGCTCGCCGAGAACAAGCATGGCTTCTGGCTGATGGTCGCGATCGTCGCGACGTTCACCGTGCTCGCGGGTTGGTGGGCGTTTTATCGAAGACGCGGGCGCTAGGCTGCGATCTGTCACCCAATTTTGAACTTGCATTCAACCATGGCGGACGCCGATACTGTACGCATATACAGTACCGGCGATCAGCAATGGAGTTGTCCGAAAAGCTGGAAATCCTCGCCGATGCCGCCAAGTACGACGCCTCTTGCGCAAGCAGCGGCGCACCGAAGCGGTCATCGCGTGGACTTGAAGGGCTCGGCGCCAGCACGGGCGCAGGCATTTGCCACAGTTTCACGCCTGACGGGCGTTGTGTGTCGTTGCTCAAGATTTTGCTGACCAACTTTTGTCAGTACGACTGTCAATATTGTGTGAACCGCCGTTCCAGCAATGTGCCGCGTGCACGATTCACCCCGCAGGAAGTGGTCGACCTGACGGTCGACTTCTATCGGCGCAATTACATCGACGGGCTGTTTCTCAGCTCCGGAATCATCCGCTCGTCGAACTACACCATGGAACAACTGGTTCGTGTCGCACAGTCCTTGCGCGAGGACCATCAATTCCGCGGTTATATCCATCTGAAAACCATTCCCGACGCCGATCCCGGGTTGATCGAGCAAGCCGGACTTTTCGCGGACCGGCTGAGCGTGAACATCGAATTGCCGACAGATGTCAGCTTGCAACGGCTCGCGCCTGAAAAAAGCGGACGCACCATCAAGATCGCGATGAGTTCGATCCGCGTGGCGCAAGAGGAATCGGAGGCCGAACCGAAGGCGCCGCGCTTCGCGCCGGCCGGACAAAGCACGCAAATGATCGTGGGCGCCGATACCACCGACGACCAGACCATCCTCGCCACCGCCGAAACGTTGTATGGGTCATACAAGTTGAAGCGCGTCTACTATTCGGCCTTCAGCCCGATTCCCGACAGCCCGTCCGCCGTGCCTTTGCAGGCGCCGCCGCTGTTGCGCGAGCATCGGCTGTATCAGGCGGATTTCCTGATGCGCGGCTACGGGTTCAGTGCGTCCGAATTGCTCGATGGCCCGGGCAATCTCTCGCTCGATATCGACCCGAAGCTCGCGTGGGCGCTCGGGCATCGCGAGCGCTTTCCCGTGGATCTGAACAAGGCGGCGTTGAGGATGATTGCGCGGGTGCCGGGCATCGGCATGAGAAACGCAAAACGCATTGTCGATTTGCGACGGTCCCGCAAGATTCGCTACGACGACCTCGTGCGCCTCAGGTGCAGCATGGACAAAGTACGGCCCTTCGTCACGACGGAGGACTACAAGCCGCCAATTCGCGATGTATCGTCCGATCATCTGCGCCGCGCGCTCACCGCCGCGCCGGTTCAGCTCTCCCTTTTGTGAGCCGGGGCGCTCATGCGGATGCGGACGGTTGTCATCGATGGTGAATATGCTTCTTGGCGCTCGGCTGCGTTGTCGGCGCTCGCGGAGAAACTGCCGCCGGAATTGATCGAGTGGCGGGAGATCAGCGACCACACGGCAAGCGACCCGTCTCTTTTCGACGCAGAAAAGCCGCCCGGCCTGCCCTCCGATGCGCCCGTTCTCTCGATCTCCAAGACTTTTGCAACGCTGCTGAAAGAAGCGGCGTCATTCCGCGATTCCGAACGCTGGGCATTCCTCTACAAGCTGATCTGGCGATGGTCGCAGGGCGACCGCGCGGTGGAATCGGCCGCCGACGAAGACGGCGTGCGTCTGCACAAGATGGCCAAATCGGTACGGCGCGCGCAACACGACATGATCGCGTACGTGCGTTTCCGCAAACGCGACCCGGCCCTCGGCGCGCCGGAATATGTCGCGTGGTACGAACCCGATCACGATGTCCTCGCCTGGAGCGCCGATCACTTTGCCCAGCGCATGGGCCGTTCATCGTGGATGATCACCACGCCGCACGGCGCCGCCATGTGGAGCGGGACGGAACTGCGCATCGAGCGACGCCCCGCGATCGCGGCCGACCACCTTCCTGAAAACGAAGACGATGCCGAAAAACTCTGGCTGACTTACTACAAAAGCACCTTCAATCCGGCGCGCCTCAACGAAACCGCCTTGCATCAGCACATGCCCGTGCGGTTCTGGAAGGGCTTGCCGGAGGGCCCGTTGATTCCGCAAATGATCAGCGAGGCTCGCAGCGGCGCCGGAAAAGTGGCGCAGGCGAGCGGTGTCGGCGCGCTCAGCCTGACGAGCGGCAAGGCAATCATCATGGAAGCGGAAAAGGCCCAGCCTGCCCGCCATGCAACCACATCCCTCGATGCCTGCCGCCGCTGCGAGCTTTGGCGCGAAGCGACGCAAGCCGTGCAGGGCGAAGGTCCGGTACAGGCCGCGATCATGCTGGTCGGCGAGCAGCCAGGCGATCAGGAAGATCTGAAGGGGCGTCCGTTCGTCGGTCCCGCAGGACAACTGCTCGATTCGGCAATGCAACGCTCCGGCCTCGATCGCGCCGACGTGTACATGACCAACGCGGTCAAGCACTTCAAGTGGGAACCGCGCGGCAAGCGCCGGCTGCACAAGACGCCGGCACAGCGTGAAGTCGATGCCTGTTCTGTGTGGCTCGAGCAGGAACTCGCGACGGTGAAGCCACGCGTGATCGTCGCGCTGGGCGCAACCGCGCTGCACAGTCTTGTTGGGAAACAGGCCACGCTCGGCAGTCATCTGGATAAAACCTTGCCGTTCAACGGCGGATGGCTGGTCACCACCTATCACCCGTCGTTTGCACTTCGCCAGCAAGATGAAATTGCGCGCGATCGCGCCGTCGATGTGATCGTGTCGGCGCTGGAGCGCGCGCAAATGCTGGCTTCAGCCGCCGCGCCGGATGCTACCGGCTTCAGAAGCCCAGGTCACTCAGGCCGGGATGATCGTCGGGACGACGACCCAGAGGCCAGTGATATTTGCGCTCTGATTCCTTGATGGGCAAGTCGTTGATGCTCGCATGCCGATGCGTCATCAGACCCGCTTCGTTGAATTCCCAGTTTTCGTTACCGAAGCTGCGAAACCAGTTCTTCGAATCATCGTGCCATTCGTAGGCAAAACGCACCGCGATCCGCGAACCGGTGAATGCCCACAACTCCTTGATCAGCCGATAGTCGAGTTCACGCGCCCATTTGCGCTCAAGAAATGCCTCGGCTTCAGCACGGCCCGACACGAACTCCGCACGATTACGCCAGCGGGTGTCTTCGCTATATGCCAGCGCAACCCGCTTGGGATCGCGCGAATTCCATCCGTCTTCAGCGAGACGGACCTTCTGCTTGGCGGTTTCAGCATTGAACGGGGGGAACGGCGGTTTGCTTTCCATGTCGGGTCCTTGGCGAGGTTATCGAGCGGCTTGGCTAGTGGAGACAGGTCTGTCTACCGGCGTACTCTAGCGCAGGTAGACAGACCTGTCTACAATGGTCGATCATGAACCTACTTGCTTCCACCAAGGACTTCGCGGCGGACCTGCCGCCCGCCGAACGGATTCTCGTTACCGCGCACAATCTGTTCTACCGCGATGGCATACGTGCTACGGGAATCGATCGCGTGATCGCAGAATCGGGCGTCGCAAAGAAGACGTTTTATCGATATTATCCGGCGAAAAACGATCTGATCGTGGCGTTCCTGGATTACCGGCATCGTAACTGGATGGCGTGGTTCCAGGACGCCGTCAAACGCCACGGCGGCGATGCCAGCGCGCTCGTGCCCACGCTTGCGGAATGGTTCGGGAGCGAGGTGTATCGCGGGTGCGCGTTCATCAACGCGGTGGTGGAAGTGGGCGGTACGCTGCCTGAAGCGGTCGATATCTCGCGGCGTCACAAACTGGATATGGCGGATGTCATCAGGACATTGCTGCCTGCCGGTTCCAGGACCGCCAAGGCGGATGCTCGCGCGCTGGCAATGGCCGTGGATGGCGCCATCATCGGTGCACAATTCGAGGATTCGCCTGACGCCACGCTGAAGTCGCTGGCTCGTGTGGTGAAGGCAATTGCAGACCCAAGTTGAGCGCCGGTTCGCCGGCACAACAAAAGAGGCCGTTCATTGAACGGCCTCTTTGCGTTGCGGTACGCCAACCGGCTAATTTTAGTGTCCGCCGCTGAGCACGATCTGAGCGATCACGCCCGTTGCGATCGCAGCGAGGACATAGTCGCCGCCAACGCCAACCCAGTGGTATCCGCGTGGCGGCTGTCGCAGGCCATAGCCGCGGTAGTCGTCGACCACATACTGACGGTCGCGGTAATCATTGGGCAACCGGTCTCCACGGCGCCATTCGCGCGGGCTGTCGCCACGCATGCCGGGA
>NZ_JBSIPA010000263.1:0-9161 GCF_053574605.1 Caballeronia sp. M23-90
TCGAAGCGCAGCATCAGGCAACGCGCGCCGCGCGCGAGGCATCGCAGGCGAAGGACGCGTTTCTCGGCATGATCAGCCATGAACTGCGCACGCCGCTGCACGCGATCGTCTCGTCGGTGGAACTGCTGGAGCTCAATCTGCATAGCGAGGCCGATCGCAAGATCATCCAGCGGCTCGAAACCGGCGCGCGCCATCTCGAAGCGCAGATGCGCGACCTCACCGACTTTGCGCGGCTCGGCGCCGGGAAGCTCGAATTGCGCCTGACCGTGTTCGACCCCATGGAGCTGCTCGATTCCATCGTCGATGCAAACATTCCGGCCGCAACTGCAAAAGGTCTGGTGCTGCGCGGCCAGTTCGCGGGCGAAGCGGGGTTGATCGAATCTGATCAGCACCGGTTGCGGCAGATCGTGACCAACCTCGTGACGAACGCCGTCAAATACACGGATGCAGGGTCCATCGACGTGCGTTTCGAGCGCACGCTGGAGCGCCTCGATATCTCTGTAGTAGACACGGGTCCGGGTATTCCGCGCGAACAGTTGCCGTTGATCTTCAAGGAATTCACGCAACTGGATTCATCGACGACCCGCCGTTTCGATGGCGCCGGCATGGGCCTCGCCGTGGTCCGCGGACTGGTCGAGTTGCTGGGCGGCGTGGTGAATGTATCGAGCGATATTGGGCAGGGCGCGGCGTTTCGTGTGAGCCTGCCAGCGGCGCCCGTGGCGCACGTACCTGAACGCGAACGGGCGCCGGCTGATTTGCCGCCGCTGAAAAAAGCGCGCGTGCTTGTGATCGACGACCACAATTCGATACGCGAATCGCTTTCTGAAATGCTTGCTCACCTGGGTTACGCAAGCGTGGCCATGGGTGATGTGGACAGCGCCCTTGTGTGGCTGGAGACGAATCAGGCCGACGTGATCCTCGCGGACCTGCATATGCCGGGCAAGGACGGGTATTCGTTCGTCAATGAATATCGGGCGCGTCGCGCGTCGGGCGCAAGTTTGCCGGTCATTGCGGTCAGCGCCTATGCGCCGGATCTCGTCGATCCAAGCGCGGCCATCCTGTTCTTCGATTACCTGCTCAAGCCTGTGCGCTATGAGGTGCTGAAAAGCGCGCTGGCGCGGGCCTTATCAGCGACGCGACGGGTTCATTAAAGCGCGCTACGCCCGCAACAGGCGCTTGGAAAGATCTGCGACGAGAATCGCCATGCGCGCCGGCTTTTCGAAACACGTCACGTTGTAGCGCTGGATGACGTCGCTGATTTCCGATTCGCTGGCCTTGCCGGTCGTCAGTTCGCCCGTCAGCACGAAAACCGGCGCATCGGGATTGTCCGAGTTGCGCACGGCGCGGATCGCATCGGCCGAGGTATGCGCGCCAAACAACCAGTCGATGACCACGGCATCGAAGACTTGCGTCTGCAGCGCTTCGGCAAAACCCTCCAGGCCATACAGCGCCACTGCCGCAAAGCCGCTGCGCTCCAGGTAGTCGTGGAGGTTGTCGGCGGAAGTCTGGTCGTCGTCGACCACCGCGATCAGCGGCTTGTCCATGTCGGTGCGGCGCGGCTGGATCTCGATCTTGTGGACGTCGTGCGCGGCTTGCAGCAGCACGCCTTCGTGCGTGGTCACGATCCACCTGCCATTCATGTTCTGCGCGATGAAATCCGGCCGGCTGCCGGGTTCGAGCGCGTCGCCTATCCATGCAACGCACGCGATTTCGGCGGCGCCGAGCTTGAGTACGGCGTCTTGCGCCGCGCCTTCGGTGTCGTCGACGTCGGCGTTCTTGGCATCGAAGAGCTGCAGCGCGGGTTCGTCGAAGGCTTCCGCCACGCGGCGGATCTGCGCGAGCGTCCAGGGACTATTGCCGCGCAACTTGCGATGGCCCTGCGAGAAACTCAGGTCGAGAATGCGGCAAAGCTCGGCGGTCTGCTGCCGTTTGCCGATGCCGTGGCGATTCATCAGGTCGCGTACGCGCTGGGCGACGGCGAGGGAATCAGAAGATGAGGTTTCAGTGACCATGCTGCTGCTTACCGGTTAAAGCGTGTGGTGTCGACAGACTGAGAGGGGGGTATTGTAGGCGCAAGAGCGTGGCTCTTAGCAAAACACTTGAGCCGTTGAAAGGGTTTGCGCACATCTCGACCGGTTTCCAGTGGCGGAAGGACTTTGAATCCGGTGGCGCGATATGCTAAAAGATGCAAACGTTAGCGTGGTTTGAAAGCGCACAGCGGTTATGCGGGTTCGGGGTTCCCATATCGGTCAGGCAATTAAACAGCCATGCGCGTACAGTCGCAATTTGCGAAAGAAAATTTGCCGCGGGTCAATGCAGGATCGAACATCGGGGGCCGATGATGCGTGTCACCAAGTCTCTCAGAACGGCGGCAGGGTTTGCGACAGCATTGTTCGTGCTGTCGCCGGTGCTTGCACGTGCGGAGGCGATCGAGGAACAACTCGATTGCAAATCGTCGGGCCATACGTTTATCAGCGCGTTGTTGGCCGGGGGCGAAATCCAGAGCAAGCCGATGCGCGTCGAATCCAATTCCATCAATGCGTTCCGGCCGGCGCATGGCGTCAAGCTTACGGCCTACGACTACAAGGTTTTCGTGGTGCTGGGTTACCAGAAGGACGATCCCATTTTTGCGCAGGGCAAGGGCACGCCCATCGCGGATTCCGCTTATGGCGTCGTGGTGACCGGCCCTCCCGACGACGTCAGGGATCGCGTGCATCAAGCGGGAAGCAACGCGATCGTGCACGAAATAACGCCTGTCACGACTGCGGTTCTCTGCAAGTCGGAGTGACGGGTTGCTTGAGAGCCTTACGCTCGCACCGCACTATCACGCCAAGGCAAGCGTGCGGATGTAACCGCCGATCGTTCTCGTTGCGGAACAAAGTGGGCCTGCCGCGCCGGAAGCCATCCGTCTGCAAGATGGTGCTGAACGCGTGCGCCCGTTCATTGGTGTCGAACGCGGGCAGCAAGCCGTGCCGGCTTCGCCGGCCTTGAAATCTACCGCGGCAGATATCCTTTGAGCGTGTCGCGGAATTTCTGGATCAGCGGTTCCTTTGAGCGCCCGCGCCGCAGGATCAGTCCAAATGGCGCCTGATAACCAAATGCTGCCGGTGCAAGCGCGCGCAAACGGCCATTGTCGACCCATGTCTGCGCATAATGCTCCGGCAAGAAGCCAATGAACGCGCCCGACAGAATGAGGATCAACTGTCCTTCCATGCTGTCGACCGTGGCTTCGCTGCGCTTGAAGCCGTGACGCGCAAGCTCGGTCTGGCTCCAGTAAGCGCGGCCGACCATCCGTTGCTGGCTGATGGTCTCGTGCGGTATCTGATGCTCGTTGAAAAGCGGATGCGTGTCGCTGCAATAAAGCCAGTGCTGCTCACGATAAAGCGAGTGATGAACCAGCCCGTTCATGCGCAGATGAAATGCGCCGATAGCAAGATCGAGCCGGTTGCCCAGCACGCTAAGCTGCAATTCGTACGGGCTTTGCACATGCAGATGCAAATGCAGCGCGGGATGTTCGCGCGTGAATGCGCCGATGACTTCGGACAAGGGCAGGGCCTTGTCGCTCACCGTTGAATCCAGCACGCCCAGCTTGATGCTGCCGCGCAACTCGCCGCGCAAGCCGGCGGCGTAACGCTCGAAGCCATCGACTTCGCCGATCAGGCGCAACGCTTCCTGATGAAATTCTTCGCCTTTGGGCGTCAGGCTGAAGCCGCCGCGCCCGCGATGACACAACACCACGCCCACCAGCGATTCAAGCTGGCTCATGTAGGTGCTGATGGCCGATGTCGAGAGATTCAGTTCCTGTTGCGCTGCGGCGAAACCCTGATGCCGCACCACGCAGATAAAGATGCGCAGCAGGCGTGCTTCAGGCAAGACTGTAGCCACGACAAAGCTCCATGAAAACCGCGACAGATAAAGGCGCCGCGCCGATACTTTAGAAATACCTGAACTAAATATTTCGCACCAGCACTTTGTCGTCATGCCGCACGCATTCAGAATCGGATGCATGCTTGTTCGATGAATGACTGCGAGGAACGTACCGTGGAAAAGATCTTTCACCAGCCGCTGGGCGGCAACGAGATGCCGCGCTTCGGGGGTATTGCGACAATGCTGCGCCTGCCGCATCTGCAGTCCGCCGAGGGACTCGATGCCGCGTTCATAGGCGTGCCGCTGGATATCGGTACGTCGTTACGCCCCGGCACGCGTTTCGGGCCGCGCGGCATTCGTGCGGAGTCGGTCATGATCCGCCCTTACAACATGGCGACCGGCGCGGCGCCGTTCGACTCGCTGTCGGTGGCGGATATTGGCGACGTACCCATCAATACCTTCAATCTGCTCGACGCGGTGCGCATCATCGAAGAGCATTACGACGGCATTCTCAAGCACGATGTCAAACCGCTCTCGCTGGGCGGCGACCATACCATCACACTTCCCATCCTGCGTGCAATGCATCGGAAATACGGCAAGATCGGGCTCGTGCATGTGGATGCGCACGCCGACGTGAACGACCATATGTTTGGCGAGAAGATCGCGCACGGCACGACGTTTCGTCGTGCCGTGGAAGAGGGTCTGCTCGATTGCGAGCGCGTGGTGCAAATCGGTTTGCGGGCGCAGGGTTATACCGCCGACGACTTCAACTGGAGCCGGCGGCAAGGTT
Organism: Caballeronia sp. M23-90; assembly: GCF_053574605.1. Lineage (NCBI taxonomy): Bacteria > Pseudomonadati > Pseudomonadota > Betaproteobacteria > Burkholderiales > Burkholderiaceae > Caballeronia > Caballeronia sp. M23-90. The sequence goes on from NZ_JBSIPA010000263.1 coordinate 4,658, forward strand.
TTCGCGTCGTGCAGGCGGAGGAGTGCTGGCACAAATCGCTCGACCCGTTGATGACCGAAGTGCGGCGCAAGGTGGAGGGCGGCCCGGTCTATTTGAGTTTTGACATCGATGGTATCGACCCTGCCTGGGCGCCGGGTACGGGCACGCCGGAAATCGGCGGCCTGACGACGATTCAAGGCATGGAAATCATTCGGGGCTGCCACGGGCTGGACCTGATCGGATGCGATCTGGTGGAGGTGTCGCCACCCTACGACACAACTGGCAATACGTCGCTGCTCGGCGCCAATCTCCTGTATGAAATGCTTTGCGTGCTGCCGGGTGTGATCAGGCGTTAAGCTGTCGGGCACGCGCCACAAGGACAAGGACCCCACCATGCAAACCGCCCCGAACTCGCCTCCCGCCACGGAACAGAAAGTCCGCGAGGACCTCGCCGCGTTGTACCGGCTGGCTGCGCATTTCCGCATGACCGACATGATCGATACGCACATCACCGCGCGCTTGCCCGGCTCGCCCGATGATAAGCCCGCGTTCCTGATCAACCGGTATGGCGTGCTGTTCCACGAAATGCGGGCATCGGATCTGGTGAAGATCGACTATCAGGGCAAGGTGATCGATGACCGCGCCCGCGACATGCCCGAGCTTTTCAGGGTCAACGCGGCGGGCTTCACCATCCATTCTGCGGTGCATATGGCGCGCCACGACCTGGCGTTTGTGGTGCATACGCATACGGCGGCTGGCACGGCGGTGTCCGCGCAGGAGCACGGGCTCCTCCCCATCAGTCAGCACGCGCTGAAGTTCTACGGCAAGCTGGGCTATCACGACTATGAAGGCATCGCGCTCGACTTGGGTGAGCGCGATCGCCTTGTGGCAGACCTTGGCTCGCACAAAGCGATGATCCTGCGCAACCACGGCTTGCTGGCCGGGGGCGCTACGGCCGCGCAAGCGTTCCATGAAATCTACTTCCTCGAGCGCGCGTGTCAGGCCCAGGTCCAGGCCATGGCCGGTGGCACACAACTGCGCTTTCCTCCGGAACATGTCCGTGAACTGACCGCGCGGCAGTTCGAGTCGGAGGGCGCGGACGGCATTACTGAACTCGCATGGCAAGCGGCATTGCGTCTCATCGCCGATACGCAGCCCGACTACCGCTCGTGATCATCCGCAAAATCCGCACATGACCAAGCTCGTATTCATCAGCAGCGGTTACGACATGTCGCCGCTCGCTCCTGCGATCATCGCCGCGGCGCCGGAACTCGAAGTCCATGCATTCGGTACGCAGGAAGCGAATGACGCACAAGTGGCCGTCTGCTGGAAACCTCCGGCCGGCGCGTTGCGCTCGCTGCCGAATCTGAGGCTCGTGCATGGCGTGGCGGCTGGCGTAGATAACATTCTCTGCGATCCGCATTTTCCCGCGGTTCCGCTATGCCGCGTGGTCGACCCCGATCAGGCGCGCGCCATGAGCGAATACGTAATGTGGGGCGTGCTGCATTTTCATCGTCGATTCGATCAGGTTCTGGTCAACCAGCGTCACGCGTCATGGACGTTGCCTGAGCAAACGCGTGCGAGCGATTGCACCGTCGGCGTGATGGGACTGGGGGAGATTGGCTCGCGCGTCGCGCTGGATTTGCTGCGCGCCGGTTTTTCCGTGACGGGCTGGTCGCGCAGTCCCAAGGACCTGCCTGGCGTAGCGACGTTCAATGGCCGCGAGGCGTTGCCTGCTTTCCTCGAACGTATCGATACGCTCGTTTGTTTGCTGCCGCTGACAAGCGAAACGCGAGGTCTGCTCAACGCGGATCTTTTCAGGCAGTTGCGCCCCGGTACGAAACTGATTCATGTCGGCCGGGGCGAACATCTGGACGCCGAAGCATTATTGAGTGCACTGGACAGCGGTCAGGTCGGCGGCGCGCTGGTGGATGTATTCCCGAACGAGCCACTTCCTTCCGACGACCCGCTCTGGCAGCACCCGAAAGTCATCGTCACGCCACACATGGCGGCGATCTCCACGCTGGATACCATCGGCTCGCAGATTGCGCAAAACGTGCGCCGGAGGGTGCGCGGCGAACCGTTGCTCAACCAGGTCGATATCGCGCGCCACTAAGCTGCGCGGCCGCGTGTCGAGCCAGCTTGCCGCCGGCTCAGCGAACCAGCTTGCCTTTTTCATCGATGATCCGTTCGCCGTCTTCCTTGGCGAACGGACCTTTCTGCGCGGCCGAAAGAATCTCCAGAAGTTTCTCCGATGGCCGGCACAGACGCGTGCCCTCAGGCGTCACCACGAACGGACGATTGATCAGGATGGGATGCGCCACCATGGCGTCGAGCAATTTCTCGTCGGTCAGCGTTGCATCGGCGAGTTCGAGCTGCACGAATACAGCTTCTTTTTCGCGAAGCGCATCGCGCACGCCAAGCCCCGCGTCCTGAATGAGCCTGGTCAGCGCGGCGCGATCGGGCGGCGTCTTCAGATACTCGATGACCTTCGGTTCGATCCCCGCATTGCGGATCAGCGCAAGCGTGTTGCGCGACGTGCCGCATAGCGGGTTGTGATAGATCGTGATGTCCATGTCGTCGTCTCCTTTACCTCTGAAAGTGCAGCCGGCTGGTTTTCATTCCCGGAATAATCGAAATGAAAGGATTCTTGTCGATGCAGCATAAGCAGATGCTATGACAGTTTACTCAAGTGACAGGTGGGATTGCCGTTAAAGGGTACGAGTCGGGGAACATTGCCGGCTCCGGTTGCGCTCGTGGCACGGGTGTGCGCCGCCGCTTGCTAACAGTATCGAGACAACTGAGACATGAACATACTTTCGACGATCAAGGGCCGCCTCGGCATTGCCATGGCGTTTTTGGGGCTGTTGCTGGTGGTTATCGGCGGCTTGGGGCTGTGGGGCATGAGCCTGGGTAATCAAACCACGCGCAGCCTCTTCACCAATGAAATGCCCAGCGCGGTCTCCGCCGGCAACGCGGAGATGTTCACGGCGCGTGAGCGGCTCAGCTTCGACCGAGCAGCCTTGCTGGTTGGCAAGCCCGCGGCGGAGACGGCAATTGGACGCGGCACATTGATGCGCGAACGCGCAGACAAGGAATGGGCCCGCTACGCCGCGTTGCCGCAAGGACCCGGCGAAAAGGAAATGGCCGATGCGTTCCAGGCCAAGCGTCTCGAACTGCAGAAAATGCTCGACGATGGCTACGCGAATGTCCGCGCAAATGACGCCGAGAAGATCGTTGCATCGGCGGAAGCCATGCAGGTCAAGTTCAACGAACTGGCCGCCATCGGCGAATCGCTGCGCAAGTACCAGTTCGATTCCGCGAAGAGCGACTTCGAACTCTCGCAGCAAAAGTTCAGCGAGTTCCGCACCATCAGCGTGGTGGCGATCATCATCGGATTACTGGCTGCGGCGTTTTCGTGGGTCTCGCTGCGCCGCGCGATCGGGCGTCCGCTCGACGAAGCGCTCGCACAATTCGATGCCATTGCTTCCGGTGACCTGCGCCGCGAACTGGTCGTGACATCGCGCGACGAGATGGGCCAGTTGCTCAACGGTCTCGCAAAGATGCAGGCAAGTCTGGTCGACACCGTGCGCTCGGTGCGTTCGGGCAGCGAGTCGATTGCATCGGCGACCAAGCAGATTGCAGCGGGCAACATCGATTTGTCGTCGCGCACGGAAGAGCAGGCGTCGGCGTTGCAGCAGACGGCGTCGAGCATGGACGAGCTGACCGGCACGGTGAAGCAGAACGCCGAGAACGCGCGTCAGGCGAGTTCGCTCGCGGCGAACGCGTCGGAGATTGCGAACAAGGGCAGCACGGTGGTCTCGCAAGTCGTCGATACCATGGGCGACATCAACCAGAGCTCGACGAAGATTGCGGACATCATCACGATCATTGAAGGCATCGCGTTCCAGACCAACATCCTGGCGTTGAACGCGGCGGTAGAAGCGGCGCGTGCGGGCGAACAGGGCCGTGGTTTCGCGGTCGTGGCGGCGGAAGTGCGCAGTCTTGCGCAACGTTCGTCGGCGGCGGCCAAGGAGATCAAGGAACTGATCAACACGTCCGTTTCGCGTGTGCAGACAGGCACGACGCTGGTGGGCGACGCCGGCCGCACGATGTCCGAGATCATCGGCGCCGTGCAGCGCGTGACCGACATCATGGGCGAGATTGCAGCGGCTTCGCACGAGCAGAGCAGCGGTATCGAGCAGGTGGCGCTCGCCGTCACACAGATGGACGAAGTGACGCAACAAAACGCGGCGCTGGTGGAAGAGGCGGCGGCCGCGGCGCAATCGCTGGAAGATCAAGCGGGCGCGTTGAAGGCGGCGGTATCGGTATTTCAACTGAACGATGGCGGCGTGGAAAGCGTCAAGGTCGCCGTGAAGCCGGCGCAGAAACCGACAGAGCAATTTCGACACAACCCAGGCTTTCGTCTTGGAAATCGGACGGGTCTCCTGGATTTCAACGAGATCACCTTCGTTATACGTGTTCGCGTCATCGTGAGCGTGGTACTTCTTCGACCGCACGACGT
>NZ_JBSIPA010000264.1:0-9142 GCF_053574605.1 Caballeronia sp. M23-90
CATAGATTCGGTAAAGCCATCCGGTCCGCGCATCTGTTCCATCTCGTTCTCATTGATGACATCAGTTCAACGTTTACGCCCACGCCCCGGATGACGGCCACACGAGGTATTTCACCAGCCTGCTAAAGGATGTCTTGGGATCGAGCCACCGAAGAGCATCAGACGCATTGAGCACGGCTGGACGATGCGACTTTTCATCTACAATACCGGTTCGAGCCCGCGCCGTGACGACAACAAAGCCGTCGGTTTCTTTAGGCTCCTCGTCGAGCGCGTAGCTTATCAACGCCGCTAAATATATAGGCTGATCATCCATCGGCCTGACGAAATAAGGCTGCTCTTTCCCGTTTTCGACTATCCATTCGTACCAGCCATCCGTAGGGACAATCACTCGCGCGGTTCGCCACATTGTTTTCCATGTCGCCGTGTTCCTATCGTCGAGTCGACAATTGACGATCATTGGTCGCCGCGTATCCGCGAAGACAGGAGCGAACCCCCAACGCGCCGTCATCGGTCCTTCTCGATAAAAAACCGGTTGAACAGATCCCGGGGCAATGTTCCAGGAACGTGGAAAACGAGCGTCTCTGAAGGGTTCCTCACCAAACAGCAGGGCTACGTAAATGTGCGCATCTCTTGCGCGGGAATACCGACTACACATCGATGACCCCGAGGTTTTATATAGTCGTCATATGCTAGCGAAATTCAGACCCGCACAATGTGGTGCATCCCGCTTTTCAGTGAGCGAATGGCGAATCTCGCTACATTCACGGATATGAATCAAGGCAATCGCCATCGATCCGTTCATTGGATGAATCGAGGAGGGCTCGAAATACAACTTCGCGTTTCTAAGCGACGAATTTAATAACACAACAGACTTAGCTGAGACTTAGCAAAGGGAATTATTTCCCGTACGCACAGGCGTATCACGATTACGTAATCGTGTAGGTTGCCTGCGTAATCCGCTTGCCGTGGCGCCGCATTTTTTTGTCCTCGATAGCAGACGCGAGACGGGTAAGTGAAGAGGCTCAAAACGCCTACCATGCAGTCCCGATAAATTACTTAGTGGCAGCTTTCATCTAATTACAGGTACGTCACTTAGCGCAACTTTCTCGACACACATTTGTAAACATCAGGATTGCAGATCAATGTGTAACTAATCCTTCACGATCGGCTGATACCGTTGCGCCATCCTCGAAATTTGCGGTAAGGATTTCGAGCACGTAAGCAAGGTCGATATCACCTCTGAAGGAGACGAGTAATGAGTCAAGTCGTAGGGAAATGGAATACCGGTACCACCCTCGCCGTATTGCTCATGGCGATGGCGAGCCTGAATGCCAATGCTCGCGATGACAACGCACCCAAACGCGTATTGATGATTAGCGTCGATGGGATGCATGAACAGGACGTCGCGCGTTGCATTGGGGCGAACACTTGTCCGAACCTGGCTTTGCTTGCCAAGACAGGAGTGACCTATACGAACGCGCGGACGCCGGGTTTGTCGGATTCATTCCCGGGATTAGCCGCTCTCACAACCGGTGGTTCCCCGAAGACCGCCGGGCTCTTTTATGACGTCTCCTACGATCGCACGCTCTATGCGCCTGGCGACCCGACGTGCTCTGGCAAGCAAGGGTGGAATGTCGTTTTTGACGAAACCACTGGAATTGATGCCGAGAATGGCGGTGCTCTAATCCATTTGGACGGAGGCGGAGCATTCAATCCGCAGGCCATCCCACACGCTATGGTCAAGGGTGTATGTACGCCTGTGTACCCGCACGACTACATCAAAACGAACACCGTTTTCGAAGTTATCAAGGAACACAAACGCAACGCGAGGACCGCATGGGCGGATAAACACGCGTGGGGTTACGACTGGCTAAACGGCCCATCTGGACTTGGCGTAGACGATTTAGCGCGGACTGAGATCAACTCTATCGACCCTGCAACAAAAACAAATTACACCGATATTTACTCCCACACTGCGAAGTTTGATGACTTGCACGTAAATGCACTGATCAACCAGATCAATGGCAAGGACTCGACTGGCCTAACGCGCGGGAAAGTACCGACGTTGTTTGGCGCAAATTTTCAGACCTTGAGTGTTGCGCAAAAAGCGACTGTGGCGAGCGGCGGCGGGTATCTTGACGCGAGCTTCACACCAGGCCCACAAGTCGCGGCTGCAATTGCCTATGTCGACGATTCGCTTGGGCGTGTTGTCAGCGAGCTCAAGCAGCGAAACCTGTTTTCATCAACGATGATCATCGTGACGGCCAAGCACGGGCAATCCCCGACCGATCACACAAAGCTCATTAAGAACGGAGACACCGTCACCGCGCTGCTTGAGGCGAACGGTTATCTTGATGCCAGCGGCAACTTCGGCCAAAACGCTACCAAAACAGGAAATCTCAATGACGGCAGCGGCCTTTCCGCAACCGGGTTCGTGCAAAGCGACGACGTCAGTCTTATCTGGTTGCGCGATCGTCACCAAATAGATTCCGCCGTAAAAACGCTTCGAGCGAACTTAAGTTGCAATGCCCCAGGCATTTGTGCTGACGGGCCGCAGGCCTACATACTTTCAGGCGAGCGCATGGAAAATACGTTCGGGGACCCTGCTCGCGGTCGCACGCCGGATATCATCGTGCAGCCAAATCCGGGGGTGATCTACACGTCGAGCAAAACGAAAGATGAAGAACACGGCGGCAACGCGCCCGACGATGCCCATCTCGGGCTTGTAGTGTCTTATGCGGGACTTCGCCATGCAAGTACCGTCGACTCGCCTGTCACGATCACTCAGGTTGCACCTACCATTCTTCAGTCTCTTGGCATTGATCCGGATCTCCTGCAATCTGTTGCCCGTGAAGGCACACGGGTACTACCAGGTATAGACATCGATCGCTAAGCACAAAACGTCTCGTACTCGCCTATGTGCGTGGCAAGTACGAGACGCACCCGCCGGTTTTCATTCGTGATCAATAAGTGTGCGCGTGAATCTATGCGACAGGCTCCCGGCTCTTGCGGCAGTTATATGTTGAATCAACAAGTTCAGCGGGCTGATCGATTCTCGGGAAAGTCACTGTGACGCGAAGCCCGCCTTGTTCGTTCCAGGCGGCGTCGCCTAGGGTCAGTGATGCGCCAATTCGGGTCGCGATAGTCTGTACTATGGACAGCCCAAGCCCCGATCCACTTTGCCCGGACCCAAGCACACGATAGAACCGGTCAAATACCCGAGCGCGTTCGTCCACGGGAATACCAGGACCCGTATCCTCGACAACGATCGACGTCTGATTATTGTTGGTGTGCACCGACAGGTCCACACGCCCGCCAACCGGCGTATAGCGTATAGCGTTGTCAACGAGGTTTTTTAGCACCGCGCCTAGGTCTGCTTCATTGGCGGGGACCCAAATGTCTGAATCTCCGGTCACGCCAATATCGATCTGGCGCGCTTGCGCAAGCGGAATCAGGTCTTCGAGCACGCGGCGAAATGCCAGCGCGACCAGGCTGAGATTTGCCTCAATGCCGTTGCCTTCCTGCGCGTGCGCGAGCGTCAGCAACTGCTCGACAAGCGCGCGCGTGCGCGTGAGGCCATTGCTCAAGGCAGTAAAGCGTTCGCGCGCCTGCGTCGACATTTCCGACACATCCAGCCGCTCTGCCTGCAGCAAGAGCACCGTAAGCGGCGAGCGCAATTCATGCGCTGCGTCGGCTATGAACCGCCGCTGGAGCGCAACCGACTGGTCAACGCGCGCGAGCATACGGTTATTAGCAACAAGAAACGGCACGATCTCGGCCGGAAGCTGCGGGTCGCCGGTAACGCGTATTTCTGAAAGATCGTGATCAGGACGGACATCGAGTTCTGCGGCAAGCCGCGCGAGGGGCTTGAACATATGCCTGACCAAAAGGAACACGACCCCGACCAACACCGGCGCCAGTACAAGAAACGGAATTAGCGTGGCGACCGCACTATTGCGGGCGATTTCGTTTCTATCGGAAGTCTGTTGGCCAACAGCTACGCGAGTACCCGGCGCCAGTGTGCGGACCACAATGCGCCATTCGCGGTTGCCGAGAGTCAGCGTCCTCATGCCGTCAGGCAGCGTAGGGGGCAAGTCGAGCAGGCGCTGCGTGTTGACGTTGCCAAGCTTTTGCACTACGACCTTCGCCTCCGGCTCGAACTCCGGCACATAATGCACGGAGCCTTCCGCCATGGAGTCCACATTTTCCGCCGTGACGAGCGTAGCCACTTCCTTGAGCTGCTGATCCTGGATCTCGTTGGCCTCGTGGAACGCGGCCTTGAACGAAAAAATGCCTGCCGCGACGGCACTCAAAAGAACGGCAATTGCGAGCCACATGGACAAGCGCAACTGGAGCGACTGCCCTACCCGCCTTTCGATACCATCCATCCGACACCCCTGACGTTTTTGATCGTGTCGCTGCCGAGCTTTCGCCGCAGCGAGTGGATCAGAAATTCGACCGCGTTGCTTTCGACCTCTTCGTTCCAGCCGTAGATGCGGTCTTCGAGCTCCGTGCGCGACAGGATCGCACCAGGACGGATCATCAACGCCTGCAGCAGCGCAAATTCGCGCCCGGAAAGCCTTAAGGATATCCCGAGGGAGGATGCTTCGTGCGTGGCAGGATCAAGCGATATAGTGCCATTGGTCAGCACGGGTGCGGCGACGCCGGCACGGCGACGGACAATCGCGCGCAAGCGCGCGAGCACTTCGGACATTTCAAACGGCTTGAGTACGTAGTCATCGGCGCCGCTGTCCAAGCCGCGGATGCGATCGACAACCGCGTCGCGTGCGGTGATGATAAGGATAGGGATAGCGTTGTTGCTGGCGCGAATGGCGCTCAGAACGCTCATGCCGTCGACCTTCGGCAAACCAAGGTCGAGCAGAATGGCTTCATACGAGTGAACTTTGACTGCGCTCAGCGCCTGCTGTCCGTCGCGCACCCAGTCCACCCCACATGACGCATCCTTTAACGCGTCTCTGACGACTTCACCGATCATCCAGTCGTCTTCGACCAATAGCACTCTCATTGGGTGTCCCAAAATCCGCGGCATATGCCAATTGCCGCCAATCCAACATGCCGTCTCTTCAGCATACGGTCACCTGTGGTGTGGAGTTCGCGCATGTCGCTCGCCAGCCGATCGAACAACGAGCGCAGTGCGCACGGCGAGGACGTCGTCAAATTCGTGGCCGTAAGGTTATCAAAGAAATCGCGCAGGCTCTCTCGCGCGTGAGCCGTCGCAGCGACGAAACCGGTCGCGTCTTCGGGTACGTCTTTCACCGCGTTATTGGCGGCGGCATCCACGCGTTTCAGGATATGCTCGAGATAAGAACGGTTGTAACTCGCAGCGAAAGAGGCGCGTTCACGCGCCGGCCCGCTTATAGCGCACATCGCTTGTTGGGCGAGCGCTTCTGCAGCATCGAAAGCATCCGTAGTTTCGCGGATGCGCTCGGCCAGGTGCACGCCGATTGCTTTACGCGCGCGTATGGCCTCCTGTGCAGGAATCGCGACGCCGAGCAAAATCCCGGCAACGGCCCCCACCCCATCCAGCCAACCGTTTGACATGACGCCGTACCTTCGAACCTGTTGGAAACAGTGTGCTTGCAACATACCGGCGCGAAACGCGTCGGCTGGATATTAGTGGGCCATCCCGCCTCATCCTGACAGTCGGGGGTTTGTATTTATCCATGGGCCTTCCCACTTCGACGCCGACCCACGCGTCATCATAGGTTCAGAAGGCGAAACAATAATTAGCAGAGGCTTACATAGCATGCGAAACAGCCAGGCCCGGGTAAGTTGATCTCAGGACATCGACACGCCCAGCAGCTCGCCAACACCGAACGTAAACCCTGTCGCCACCATCCCGATCAGAATTTGCCTTACTGCTGAATACACCGCCCCGCGGCTATTGAAAAGCGACGTGAACACGCCGATGGCAGCCAATCCCACGCTGCTAAGCACGGTGCACTGGATAATCCCGCTCACGCCATGCGCCCAGACGAACGGCATTACGGGAATCACCGCATCAGTCGAAAACAGAAATAACGAAACGGGGCGGGCAGTCCATCAGGTGCCGCCCAGTTCAGTTGGGTCGAGTCCGACTTCTTCGCGGGCCAATGTATCTAGCGCCCTATCCTTATCGAGCATGATTCGCGCTGCGATGCGACGCGCTTCTGCCGCGTCGAGCCCCTTCGACTGATAGATCAGCCCGAGTTCGCGTGAGTTCGTGACAGACAGCCATTCCCCGAGCGCCATAGAACAAGCGCCGGTCACAAGTCCGGGCAAAGGCAGTCAGCAAAATTGTTTTGGCAGGTGCTGCCTCCCCGCAACGCCCATGATCAGGCGAATGCAACTATTTCCATTCCGCGTTTGACGGCCTGCTATACGCTATCACGCGAGGTGGGGAGCATGCGCCGAAGCGTGGCGTCACGGAGAACAAAATGATGAAAAAGCGCAGCAGCCGCATGCAATCCAACGACCGCGAGCAGAACCCAAGCAAAAACCCCATGCCAGTCGCCAAGCGAATGTCCGAATGGCGATCCTTCAGGTGTCAAGGGCGGCAACGGCAACAGCGTACCCAGGAAGCTTGGCCAACCTCTGGATGATGCGTTCGCCCACCCCATCAGGGGCAGTGCGATCAGCAGAAGATAAAGAGCCCAGTGTGTAAGGCGCGCAACCGCCGCGAGCGGACGGGGAATGCTTGGCAACTCGGGTGGTGCCGGATGGGTTAAACGCCACACGATCCGCAGGGCCACCAGCATCAAGATCAGCATGCCCACCGACAAATGCCATGCGATCAACCCCACTGGCTGGGTACCGCGGTGCACATCGGGCATGGTCCACGCAATCGCAAACTGGGCCGCGAGAAGTAACACGGTCGCCCAGTGGAAGAAACGTGCGGTGCTGCTATAAACAGACGGAGTGTTCAAGGAATTCTTCTGCATATGCGTATGTCCTTATAGGTCTGAACCGAGCAGCCTAAGCCCGGACCCTTAGTTGAGACTTAGTGGCACACGGAGCTTCTCCATTTGCACATGGGATATCACAGTATCAGTCCATTTCATATAGCGATGCTTACGTTCATGCAAACCTGCGTAAGCGCGCGCTAATTGTATTCGTTGAATGTCTATCTATGATCGGACGCAGCCAGGTTTAATCGAGGTGTTGGCGAGTCGCCTCACGACCTGATGACATCCCGGATTCCCGGTCATTCGTGCCTGCCGGTGCAAATGAGCGGGGGCCGCAACGATTGACGGGGATCGCGATGACTTGGACGCCGCTGCCCGCGACGGAATGGATTCTGATTGCGCTATGCTGTCTTTCGGCATGCTACATCACCGTGGTTGCACTCGTTCGACACGGATACGCCCCTCCAATGGTGAATAGCGTCGTTCCGGCAAAGCCGCGACCGGTCAGCGTGCTTAAACCGTTATGTGGATTCGAGCCTCGCCTTTACGCGAACCTTGAAACTTTCTGCGAACAAACCCATCCCTGCTTTCAGCTCATTTTCGGTGTGTCTTCGCATAGCGACCCTGCTGTCGCGGTGGTGGAACGCTTGCGGGCAACTTATCCCGACGTCGACATCACGCTGGTTGTGGACGCAACACTCCACGGAGCGAACCACAAGGTCAGCAACCTGATCAACATGGAGCAGCACGCGCGCCATGAAGTGTTTGTCATGGCCGACAGCGACATCGCGGTTCAGCCGGATTACCTGGTGAAAGTCACTGCGCCGCTTGAACAACCGGGCGTCGGCATTGTGACCTGCCTGTATCGCGCGCGCCGGGTCGGAAACTTCTGGACGCGCCTGGGTGCGCTTTTTATCGATGAATGGTTTGTGCCGTCCGTTTATCTCGCCCATGCCACCGGTTCGCAGCGCTTTGGTTTCGGCGCGACGCTCGCCATGCGCCGGGAGACCCTGGATACTATTGGCGGACTGGCGGCGGTGAAAAACTGCGTCGCCGACGACTATTCGATCGCTCACGAAATCCGCCAACGGGGGCTATGCACTTATTTGTCTGAAGTCGTTGTTTCGACCGACGTGACCGAGCGCGATTTCGTCTCGCTCTGGCAACGCGAGACCCGCTGGCTTCGCACGATCCGAACAGTTCATCCACTCGGCTTTGCATTTATTCTCATCTCGTTTGCATCTCCTTGGCTGCTGACGAGTTTCATTCTCGGCCTCGGTTATGACGCAAACGGCGGCTCGATCTCAGCAGGGATGGCAGACATGCTGGCGGACCTCTGCACTTCGTTCGGCGTCAGCGCGCGCGTCTTGTTGCACTGGCGCCGGGCGCGTGACTGGCGTGCGTTTCTGCGCGACTTGCCACTGATTCCCCTGCGCGACTTGCTCTTCTGGGCCGAGTGGGTAGTCGCGGCCTTCGGATCGCACGTGATGTGGCGCGGGAGCCGGATCCGCATTGACGAGAATGCTCCGGCCAAAAACCAGCCGGATGGTCCCGAAGCCTTTGATCGAACCTAGCATCGCGAAAAAAAGGTCCGCATGAAAACATTGCGCATGCCATTGGCCTCCCGCCTCGCAAACACGAGCCGCGTATCGCGTGCGCTTATCATCACCGCCGACGACTTCGGCTTGCACCAACGCGTCAACGTCGCCGTGGAGCGTGCGCACAAAGAAGGCGTGCTAAGCGCGGCAAGCCTCATGGTCGGCGCAGATGCAGCGGCAGACGCCATCGAACGCGCGCGGCGGATGCCGGATCTGCGCGTGGGTTTGCATCTGGTCCTGGCGGACGGACAGGCAACCCTGGCGGCATCGGAGATACCCTCCTTGGTCAATCGCAACGGGCGCTTCGGCGACGCGATGGTCCGGGACGGCATACGGTTCTTCTTCCTAGCGCATGTACGCGCTCAGCTTGAACGCGAGATTCGCGCGCAATTCGAGGCGTTTGCTGCGACCGGCCTTGCGCTCGACCACGTGAACACCCACAAGCACTTTCACCTCCATCCGACAGTGCTTACGATCATCCTCAAGGTTGGCCGCGAGTTTGGCATGCGTGCAATGCGGCTTCCTCGCGAAAATAACATCCCTGCCGCGCTGGTTCCATGGATATCGCTGGTCAATGCGCGGCTCGACCGTCACGGCATTGCGCACAACGATCGGGTCATTGGTATCACCCAAAGCGGC
>NZ_JBSIPA010000265.1:0-9132 GCF_053574605.1 Caballeronia sp. M23-90
CTCTTGAGCAGTGCAAGAGCAGTCCTCGCGCGCAGCGTCCGGCCAATGACGCGCACATGGCGCTCTACACCATCGGCATCTACGACTGAGACCGAGGCACGAAGGGTTTTCTGCCACGGCATACGCGGTCGAGGATTGCTTACTAGCGGGCCTTCGATCGCCGCCCACAACTGAGACTTATCCCCTAAGTTGGCGGGTAGATGATGGGTTTCGATATCGCTCACTTCGAGACCTCCGTCTGAAGGTGCTGTCTAGCGGAACAAGCGTCCGCCAATTTATACTGTTGATTAGTTATGCTCACCACTGACCTCCCATGCCGCCGAGTTTGTGAAGCACCGTCCGCACGCTGTCATCCCAGACGTGTCCGCGACTCATGCGTTGAATAGCGCCGACCAAGTACAGCAAATAGTCGCGCTGCGTCAGCCGGTTCCATTGAGCTTGGTCCGCCATTGGCGCGCGCACCTTCATGCACGTCGGCCGCAGTTTCGCGGGTTGCAGTTCTCCCTTCACAGACATGCGACACCTCCGCAAAAAGCAGGTGTAGATGGCATATCTAGAGGGTCACCGTTAGACGGTGTAGAGAGAAGCTGAAAAACAGCCCTAATTGCACCGTCTAACGGTGTAGAGAAGCGGTCACCTACACCGTTAGACGGTGCAATTGAGATGGTCTCTACACCGCCAGACGGTGTAAGGCTTGCGTTTTCAGATAGGCGCTTCGCACGAATCCAGAAGCGGCGCCCTGATCGAACCCATCCAGTTTGTCCAAGCTCAGCCAGGTCAGCGCATACCAGCTCGCCTTGTGTGGTCGGTGCCCTTTCACTGTCTCGTGAATGAGGCCGGCGCTGAGCAGTTCCTGCTTTGCCCTTTGGATGGTGTCGTACGAGCTCCACCCTCGAGGCTTCAGATGAGCCAACGTGACAATCATTCGCCCGTTGTCGTCCCCGTGAAACTGGCGCGCGATCTCCAGCAGCAACGCCTTTGCAGGGTGCGACAGCGCGATGTATGCGGGACTGTCGAGAACCATCCAAGGAATCGGCACAAAACCACCTGCGTCGCGACTGGAGGTGCTGTGTCGCTTTGATTTGGCCATACATCACGCGACCTCCAAATCGGAGAACAGGTCACGCGTGGCCGGCTCCGCAATCAGCTCATACATCGCCACCCCACGGTGGAGGTAGCCATCACTATCAACGGCAGTGACGCGATAAGAGATGATTTGGTAGCCGAGGTGAATCAATTCCATCACGCGCGCTGCGGGGTGGCTGCAGCCTTTCGCGCGGAGCCAGTAGGTATGCTTTCCGCTCTTCCGCAAAGCGTTAAGAACGAACAAGCGTTGAGCTGCAAGACTCATGTCTTGCAAGCGTGATCGCTTCTGCTTAGAATCGTTCTTGGTGGTTTTTCTTGGGGTCGCGCTCTTGCCGGAGTCGCGGCCCTTGTTGTTTTTGGCGGTCATCAGCTGCTCCCTTATGCCGCGCGACGCGATGCGCGCAGGGAAAGCCACTTGGCCAGGTCCTCTTCCATGAAAAGGGTAACGCGATGCGATATCTTGATTCCTTTCGGGAAATCCGGATCAGTTCTCGCGTATTGCCAAAATGTTGAAACGGCGATGCCAAGATGCTCGGCTGCCTTGGTGGGTCGCATGGCGCGACCAGTGCAGGTCATTTCCATATCTGCTCTCCTAGAAATCCGACTTCAGGTAGACGCTTATGCGTCTTGAAGCCAGTGAGAGCAGATTACGAAGTGATCCTGAGCTAACCGGTTAAGTCAGGATTTGTGAGCGTTTTTCCACCAGTCCTGCAGGCCGCCGAACGTGCGCTCAATGTCGTCGGCGTCAACTTCATCGCATCGAATCCTGTATTTTTCGTTACCGTACGCGTCTTCCGACCAATACAGTTCTACGCCATCGATAGATGATTTCTTACCCTTTGGCCTCCCGACCTCGGCGGCAATAACGAATTCTTTCAATTTTTTGCCCTCTTTTTTCTCGCGTCCCATAGCTAAAACGACGACTGTTCTATGCGTCACATTCTTACGTGGTCGTGGAGCCTTAGCGTTACTCGAATTAACAACTGATCGCAGCGCGTCGACATGCCTCGTTATCATTTTGTGAGCATGATCTACGGAGAAGTCAAAAGGCTTTTGATCTTCGAATTTGGTGTCTTCTGCGTGAATCAAGTATTCAGCAAAAGCCATTTTCGCTGTGGGCAGATGCTTAAGCAGTTCGTCAGTTCTCTTCGCCCTTTCCGCCCAGAATTCCGAATTGCGATGATTAATGTCTTTTATATCGTCGGTCATTGCGCCCTTCCGCAAAGCCCTTATTGGGGAACCGCGCCAACAGGGTAAGGGGGCCCTGCGTTCGCCCCGTCGGGCTAGGCGCGGTTGTTCGGTCATGCTTGTTTGTGAAGTGGGATTACGGCTCCCTTGGGCATCGGCACTGCAATGAAGCGCGCCCACTCGTCCATCATGCGCCGGCGCTTCTCTAGGATGTCACTGCGCCAGTATGCGGCCTCGGTCGCGTCACCCTTCACGTGTGCGAGTGCTACCTCGGCAAGCTCGCGAGGATAATTCGTGATTTCACCGGCCCAGTCGCGAAACGTGCTGCGAAACCCGTGTGGCACTGCCTCGGCGCCCATACGACGGACTATCATCAGCAATGTCATGTCAGACAGTACTTTGCCCCGCGGGCTTGGGAAGATGAGTCCGTCGTCTTTAGTGTGCGGCATCTTTTCGATTAGTGTGAATGCTGCCTCTGAAAGCGGAACCCGGTGTTCCTTCTTAGCTTTCATCCGCTCGCCGGGGATGCGCCAGACCTTCGCCTCTCGGTCGATCTCGCTGAAGCGAGCGCCCCGCGCTTCTCCCGAGCGGGAACAAGTTAGGATTGCGAACTCCAGGCATCGGGCCCCGGTGGCGTCGATCTTTCGGAGCTTCTGCATAAACGTGCCCATTTCCGAAAAAGGTAGCGCTGGATGGTTGCGCACCTTTTGAACCTTGGACGGCTTCGAGAGCAGGTTCTCCAGGTTCCCACGCCAGGCCGCCGGGTTTTCTCCTGAGCGGTAGCCCTTCACCTTGCACCAATTAAGGATGGCCTCAACTCGTCCGCGGAGGCGCGATGCGGTTTCGTTTTTGGTTAGCCAGATTGGGTCAAGGACCTGCGTGACGTGATCGCGGCCAATGTGGCGCACGTAGAGACGGCCAATGAACGGGTACGCATAGGTTTCCAACGTGTTTCGCCACTGGTCGCCATGCTTGGGATTTTTCCATTCGGAAGACTTGGCGTCCATGAACTTCTTGGCGGCAGCCTCGAACGTCATCTCCATATCTTGGCTAGCTTTGAGTCGACTCGCGGCTTCGCGACGTTCTAGGATCGGGTCGACACCCGTTCGGATTTTGTCACGCTCTAATTGAGCCCGGACTCGAGCATCAGCAAGCGAGATCGCGGGGAACGCGCCGAGACCGATTTCGCGTCGACGGTCTCCCACCTTGACGCGCAATATCCAGGAGCGCGACGTGGCGCCGGTAACCTGTAGGTACAGCCCTGCCACTTTCCCAACAGGATGCATTCCAGGCGTCGACAGCCTCGATACGGCCAATGCGCCCAATTCCTTAGCTACTTTTGGCATCTGAACGATCCGAATAAACCAGCCATACGACCCGCCATAAATTAATAGATTGGATCATACGCACTCGTATTCATCTGTACAAGAAATTCCTGAACTCCTTATCTATCAACCATCTGCATTTATGCATATGAATCTGAAAGAGTCTAATTATGGCGGACACCGCTTCCGCCAGAATGAACAAGAGACCCCGTAAATTCAATGAATTACGGGGTTTTGTTTTTTCTGCGCACCAATAGGCCCGTCATGCGGCCGAAATCTCTGCTGAATGCTCGCGGCCTATCCCTGTCCTGTTGCTCCGTTGCATCTGACTCGTCATTTTTTGTACACCGACAACGGCCATGTGATGGCGTCGATCGAGATACGAGGGCCGAAGCAGGCGCGTTCACGCCTGTCCCGGTTATATCAACGCTCTTCAGGACCGTTTCAGAGGAAGCCGCCGAAGTTGTAAGTGTGGCCGGCCTGCTGATACGCTCCCGCAGACTCGTTGATTGTCGGCAAGCCCCGCACGGCAGAGCGAGGCGTTGTTTCACGTAATCGATCAATGTCAGCAACCAGAAACATTTCCGGGTCGCGTACTGCAGGCCGTCCCACCGTCGGCGCCATGCTTCAGGCCAGCACCGTTGCGCTTCAATCGGGCTCGTTGATCAAGGCGGAAACCTTGATCCAGCAGTTGCTCAAACGCGACCCGCGCAACGCCGAGGCGATCCACCTCCTCGGCATCACGCGCATCGAGCAGAAGCGTTTTCCGGAAGCTGAGCAATGCCTCAGGAAAGCGGTCGCTATCAACCGGAACCCGACCTATTTCATCAACCTCGGTCTTGCCCTGGCCTCCCAGGGCAAAGATGCACAAGCGCGCGATGCTTACCAAGCCGGCATTGCGCTTGAGCCTCAGGCCGCGCGCGTATACAACAACCTTGGAACGATCCTGGACCGCATGCAGGACCGAGCGGGCGCGGAATTGAACTATCGGCGAGCGCTCGCCACCGATCCCCGTTATTGCCTGGCTCACCGGAACCTGGGCATCCTGTTGCGCGAGACTGGCCGTCCTCACGAAAGCGAAACCAGCTTTCGCCAGGCGCTCGCGATCGAGCCGGAAACCGGTGCGATCTGGTCGACCTATGCCGACCTGCTGGACTCACTGAACCGGCTGGACGATGCAGAAGCCGCGTACAGGCAGGCTGGCCGATGGGACTCCGTTCAGCACGTCATGCGACAGGCGGCGTCGTGGGATGGACTGGATGAGATCGACGCCGCCGCCATCGAACTGGTCGAGTCGGCGCGGTTCGCCAATCCGGGGACATGGGAACTGCTTGGCATTCCATCCATGCCGCCTGCGGTCCATCGCGAAGCGGGTCGTCTTTTTGCCTTGAGCCGCTGGGGCCGGGAATTGAATGCACAAGGCGCGTCTGCGGCGACGCCCCGCGAAGCCGACGGGTCACGGCTGAAAATTGGTTACCTGTCATCGGATTTTTACGATCACGCGACGATGCACTTGCTGGCCGGCGTACTCGAGTTGCACGATCAATCGTGTGTGGACGTGCATTTGTATTCGTACGGGCCATCCCGCGACGACGCTTTTACCTCGCGCATCGCCAACATGCCGGCGACCTTTCATGATGTCGCCGCCGCGACCGATGCAGAGGCCGCCATGCAGATCGCGGCCGACGGTATTCAACTTCTGGTCGATCTCAAGGGTTTCACGACTGGCACCCGGCTTGGCATTTCGGCGCGGCGCCCGGCGCCTGTCACGCTCAATTGGCTTGGCTATCCCGGCTCGCTCGGGCATTCCGGGCTGGCGGATTACCTAATAGGCGATCCGGTCGTCACGCCACCGGCCCATGCCGATCATTTCAGCGAAACACTCGCGCTGATGCCGCATTGCTATCAGCCGAATGACCACCGCCGCGAATCCGGCCCGCAGCCCACCCGTGCCGAAGCGGGCTTGCCGGAAACCGGTATCGTATTCTGCAGTTTCAATCAGACGTTCAAGTTCGGGCCCACGATGTTCTCGGTTTGGTGCCGTCTGCTCGCGGCGGTGCCGGGCAGCGTGCTATGGCTTCTCGAACCACCCGTGCCCGATGTCATCGACAATCTGCGTAAAGAGGCAACGGCCAGGGGTATCGATGCGTCACGGTTGATTTTTGCTGATCGCCTGAAACAGCCGGCGCATCTTGCGCGCCTCGCGCTGGCGGACATCGCGCTCGACACTTTTCCGTGCAACTCCCACACCACGGGTAGCGACGCATTGTGGGCGGGTGTGCCCATGGTCACGCGCAGCGGTGCATTGTTCGCCAGCCGCGTGGGCTCGAGCCTGCTGCGGGCCGCCGGGCTTGGCGAACTGGTGACGGAAGACGACGAGACCTATTTCAATGTTGCGCTGTCACTCGCTTCCGATCCGGAACGGCTCGCCGCGCTGAGCACTCAGTTGATCCAGCGCCGTGAAACGCTTCCGCTCTTCAATACCGCGCAATTCACGCGCGATCTCGAGCGGCTTTACAAGGCGATCTGGCAGCGCGAGACATCGGGCGAGGCGGGAACGAAGGCGCCGATCGTTTTATCGGCGGAAGAGCGGGAATGAGGGGTCAGCGCACCTTTTGCGTTCAATCGCGGGATACCGCGTCGTCACGGAATCCCCAGTTCACGCCTGACGGCCGGCCATGACGCCGCCATCGACGGGCAGCACGGTACCGGTAATCCACGATGCATTTTGCGATGCAAGGAAAAGGATTGCCTCGGCGATATCCGCCGGCTGCCCGTTGCGCCCGAGCGGATGAAACGCGTTGAACGCAGGCAACGTCGCCTTGACCTGATCGTCGGTCATGAACGTGTTGTAGACAGGCGTCTCGACGACCGCCGGCGCTACGGTATTGATGCGAATGTTCGACGACGCCAGTTCGATCGCCAGATTCCGCGTCAACGCATGCACGCCCGCGTTCGCCGCCGAATACGCCGCTGAAGGCGTTGCGCCGATCGCCTGCAACGCCCAGAGCGAGCCGGTCTGAACGATGGCGCCACCACCGCGCAGCTTCATGGCGCGCGCCGCGGCCTGGGCCATGAAGAACTTGCCTTTGAGGATCGTATCGATGAACCAGTCGTATTCAGATTCCGTCACGTCGAGAAACGGCTTAGGCGCAAACACGCCAGCGTTGTTGATCAGGATATCGACGCCGCCAAAGGCTTGAGTCGCGAGATTCACGAGGCCGGCGGCTGTTGCTGGCGCTGCAATGTCACCGGCGAACGTGCGAACCTGGGCGCCGGTCGGATCAATTTGCTCTGCCGCTTGCTTGAGCTTGGCCTCATCACGCCCGCCAATAACCACACTTGCCCCGGCTTGCACGAGGCGTGCTGCGACCTCCTTGCCAATCCCCGATCCGCCGCCCGTAACAATCGCCACTTTAGAAGAAAAACTATGCATTCCGATACTCCTGAAAAGTTCAGCCAAGTGAAGGAACGATCCGCTCCCTGCTTCCTTGATGGAGAGTATTGTTGGCTCGCGCGTACGCAATCGCAAATCAGTTATTCTGTCTGTTCCTAAAAGAAAAACTTTACCGTATGACAACGCCAATTTTCTTGAACGCGTTGCGTGCATTCGAAGTGAGTGCGCGCCACCAAAGCTTTTCGGCGGCCGCAGCGGAACTGAATGTCACCCCGGCAGCTGTCGGACAACTTGTTCGAAGCCTCGAAGAGTGGCTGGCCTTCCCACTCTTTCATCGAAGCGGCGGCGGGCGGGCGCGTCTGATACCCACGGACATCGCAACCCGGGCGCTGCCCGACATCCGTGCAGGCTTCGACCGGCTGAACCTCGGGCTTGCGCGGCTCAAGGAAGCGTCGACCGGAGGCGTACTTACCGTCACTGTCAGCCCGGCGTTCGCGGCGAAATGGCTTCTACCGCGTATAGACCGGTTCCAGACTGCGTGGCCGGAAACCGATGTACGTCTCGACACGAGTCTCAAACTCATGGACTTCGCGAGTCAGGGTATCGATATCGGGGTGCGTTATGGCGCCGGCCATTGGCCGGGGCTGCAAGCGGAAAAGCTGATGGACGAGGAGGTCTTTCCGGTTTGTTCGCGTGAATTCCTTGAGCGCCATTCCGGGTTGCGTGGCCCTGCCGATCTCGCCGGACTGACATTGATCGATGATCTTTCCGTCGACCGGCAATCCGGCTTCGTCACGTGGGATACGTGGCTCGACAACGCAGGGGTGAAAGTCGTCGCGAGCCGCGCCGGCCTGAAGATCAACAATTCCGCGGCAGTATTGCAGGCTGCCGTCGATGGTCACGGCGTGGCGTTGGCACGCAGCGTTCTCGCGCGCGATGATCTGAATTCCGGCCGCTTGATCCGCTTGTTTCCCGAGATCACGCTGCCGTCATCGCTTGCGTATTTCGTGGTCTACCGGAAGGAATGCGCGGCACTGCTCAGGCTCGTCGCGTTCCGCGAATGGCTTCTCAGCGAAACCGCGAGGGACCGGGTTTAAATACGCCTTGCACAATGGATTTGAAATCGATGCCCTCCGCTATCAACAACTCGCTCGCCTGGATCTTCGAGGCATTCGAGCGTGACCCGGCCTACCTCAGCAAACGGATGTTCGGCCTCGACGCCGCTTACCTGGATGGATTGTTATGCCTGGTTGCCGGCGATCGCGACGAACCGTGGAATGGTTTGCTGGTGTGCACGTCGCAGGATCGCCACGCTGCGCTCATCAGTGAAATGCCGGCGTTGCAGCCGCATCCGGTGCTCGGGAAGTGGCTTTATGTATCGCAGGATGATCCGGCGTTCGAGGACATCGTGAAGAGAATGACGGCGCTAGTGCTGGCGCGCGATGAACGGATCGGTGTCGAGCCCAAACCCCGCCGGCTCAGCAAGAAGGCTGCGCCGGGCTGAGGTGTCGGGCCCTTCGTCAACCTACGTCCGGCTCACCTTCACCGGATTTCTTTCCAGGCTGATCGCTTGGCGCCTGCTTGCGCTGGTCGTCGTCACGATCGGGCATCTTGCTCGCCTCGTTGTCGCTGTGTTCAGCCGGTTGCGGATTGTTCAGATCGGTCGGATCGCTGCTCATGGTCCTCTCCTTGCATTGAGATGCTGTGGGTATGCAAAATGGGGCAGCAAGACGTGGTCCCGGCGCGTATCGTCGAGCCTGGATGCAGCGATTTCTGCGGAGCTTCGCCGATCATGACCTACCGCTTCAAACAGGCACACATTGGATGCAGCATCGCGCTCCTCGCGACTCTTGCTGCCTGCACGATCACCCCGCCGCCCAGCGCGCTCGAAACGCCCAAACCCGCCGCGGCGGTCGCGAGCGCAACGCTCGATCAATACAAGGTGCGCGTCGCACAACATATCTTCGAGCACAATCCGTCGCTGGTGCTCAAGGGCACGCCGCAAGCCATGCTGCGCTCGCTTGTCGTGGTCGCCTACACCGTGGATCGCAACGGCCGTGTGATCCGCTCGTCGGTGTATCGGACGAATGGGGACGACGAAGCCGAAGCCACCGCCCTCGCCTCGCTGCGCCGGGA
>NZ_JBSIPA010000266.1:0-9126 GCF_053574605.1 Caballeronia sp. M23-90
TGCAAACGGGTTCGGTGGTCGTGACGGACAAACTGGCGATCGAAAAGTATTCAGGGCGAGCGCCAGCATGCCCGATGTTCCCGGTCCATTCGCAATCAGGTCCGTGCGTGCGAATCCCGGATGTGCGGCGTTGCTCATGAGGCCCCAGCCGTTTGCGTCGCTGCGCCGTTGCAACTCCAGCGCGAACATCAGCATGGCGAGTTTCGATTGCTCGTATGCGGGCCACGCTTTGTAGGCGCGCTCGCCCTGCAGGTTATCGAAGGCGATCTTGCCCCGCCTGTGCGCGATGCTGCTCAGGTTCACCACGCGCGGCGCGGCGCTCTTTTGCAGGAGCGGCAGCAACTGCGAAGTCAACGCAAAGTGACCGAGATAGTTCGTGCCGAACTGACGCTCGAAGCCATCGGCGGTTTTCTCGTGTTGCGGCAGCATCATCACGCCCGCATTGTTCACGAGGATATCGACGGGCGCGCCATCTGCGAGCAAGTGCTCCGAAGCGCGCGCGATTGACTTCAGACTCGCAAGATCGATCATCTCGAAGCTGACGCGTGCATTCGGCACTTCGTGGCGGAGACGGTCAATTGCCGCCCGGCCCTTGGCCTCGTTGCGTCCAGTGAGAATCACCTCGGCGCCCGCTCGCGCCAGTTCCAGCGAGGTCTCGTAACCCAGTCCACCCGTCGCGCCTGTCACGACAACGCGCTTGCCGGTTTGCGGCGGGATATCGGCAGTCGTCCATGTGCTCATTTGAATTCCTTTCGCATTTGATTGCGTGAGTAATCAGTCATTAAATCGGCGGCAAATTGGCTTGAATCAGTCGGACTTCAGGCTTTGTCGCGCGCGACGCCATTCCAGAACACGTCGAAGCCAATCTGCCGATACCGCCCTGCTTCATCGGGATACGCATTCATGAATCCCATCGTGGTCTCCGCCAGCGCCTTCATATTCGCCGCAATGAACTCGCACGGATAAGCCTGCAAGATCTCGGTCTTGATGCTGTGCAGCGCGAGCGCTTCGATTTCGGCAAATGGTTCGTACCCGACCGCCTTCGATTCCTCAGTGACAATATCCGCCACCGATAACTGGTCGAGCACATTCAACCGCTGCGGATTGGCCACACCCCAGTCCACGAAAGCGTTCCACAAGTATTCGAGCCTGTTGCGCACCGGCCCGCGCCGCGGGAACTGCGCCATCAGCGCGTCGGCGAGTTCGAGCTTGATCGACCGATACAACGCGTTGACCAGTTCGTCCTTCGTGCGGAAATAGGTGAACAGCGTCCCTTCCGCGACGCCCGCCTGCTTCGAGATGGCCGATGTAGGCGCGGCGGCAAGTCCGCGCTCGGCGAAGACCTGCTCGGCGGCAAGAAGAAGTGCGTTGCGTTTGTCGTCGCTTTTGGGTCGGGCCATCGAAGATCTTGCAGTTTAAATGAGTGAATACTCAATTATAACCAATTTTAAGATTGACGCAATATCGCTCCGGACGGGCCAAAACCTGCCCGTGCTAGCATCGGGCCGTCTTCTTGCTATAGGGCGCCGGCATGGGAGCTTGCCGCGCCTACGTCACGATTCCAGCTTCCCTCAAGGCATTTATGAACAACCACTCCGTACACCAAAAGTTTTTCCACATCCTGCTGTTCGTGGTTACCGTCGCGCTTTGCTGGATCCTGACGCCGTTCTTCGGCGCGATCTTCTGGGGGACGATTCTCGCCATCCTGTTCCAGCCGATGCAGCGCTACCTTGCCGCCAAATTCGGCAAGCGCCGCAATCTCGCTGCGTTTGCAACGCTCGGGCTGACCATCGTGATCGTGATCCTGCCGCTGTCGTTCGTCGCGGCCACGCTGGTCCAGGAAATCGGTCTCGCCTACACGCAGATCAAGTCAGGCCAGCCCAACTTCACGATGTACTTCCAGGAAGGCATCCACGCGCTGCCGAAGTCCGTGCAGACCTTGCTCGGCCGTTTTGGACTCACGGATATCCCGAGCATCCAGAAACGGCTGACCGATGGCGCCGCCGCGATCAGTCAGTTTGTCGCGACGCAAGCGCTCAGCATCGGACAGAACACATTCCAGTTCGTGATCAGCTTCGGTGTGATGCTGTACCTGGTGTTTTTCCTGCTGCGCGATGGCGGTGAAATCGGCCGGCGCATTCGCCGCGCATTGCCGCTCGATGAAGCGCCGAAGCAGCACCTGATCGCCAAATTCACAACGGTCGTACGCGCAACCGTGAAGGGCAATATCGCCGTTGCCGCAGCTCAGGGGTTTCTCGGCGGGATGATTTTCATGTTTCTCGGCATCCAGGGCTCGCTGCTCTGGGGCGTGCTGATGGCGTTCCTGTCGCTGCTTCCGGCCATTGGCGCCGCACTCGTCTGGGCGCCGGCGGCAGCGTATTTCCTGCTCACCGGCGACATCTGGAAAGGCGTGATCCTGATCGCGTTCTGCGTGGTCATCATCGGTCTGGTCGATAACATCCTGCGTCCGATTCTCGTTGGCAAGGACACGAAGATGCCGGACTGGGTCGTGCTGATTTCGACCTTGGGCGGGATGGGACTGTTCGGGATCAACGGCTTCGTGATCGGACCGCTGATCGCCGCGTTGTTCATGGCGGCCTGGGACCTGTTCACGCAGAACGAAGAAGGCCAGGCGGAAGGAACACGGACCATCGACAAGGTGTGAGTTTGCCTGCTGAATGAAAAACGGCTCGCTGATTGGATCAGCGAGCCGTTTTTTCCATGAGAACCCGTTCGACTCAGCGCCGCTCTGCCCCCGCGTACTTGCAGTCGAAGCGTTTTCTCACCGTGCCGTTTTCATCGACACTTTCCAGATACACATCGAACTGCCAAAGTCGAGCCATGTGCTTGAGCACTTCCTCGCTGTCGTTGGTGAGATGCCGGTTATCGGTCATGAAGTGGCGAAGCGTGAGGCTTCGGTCACCGCGCGTGTTCACGGAGTAGACCTGGATATTAGGCTCCCGGTGATGCATGTCGTATTGACGCGATAACGCTTGCCGCACGTACCTGTACCCGCTTTCGTCGTGAATCGCCGATACCTCCAGCGAGTCGCGCATGTCGTCATCGAGAATCGAGAACAGGCGCATTTCCCGGATCAGATGCGGTGACAAATACTGCGCGATAAAACTCTCGTCCTTGAAGTTGCGCATGGCGTAGTGCAGTGCTTCCAGCCAGTCGCTGCCGGCAAGTTCCGGGAACCATTCGCGGTCTTCGTCCGTCGGGTTTTCGCAGATGCGGCGGATATCGCTCATCATGGAAAAGCCGAGCGCATACGGGTTGATGCCGCTGTAATACTGCTTGGTCACCGGCGGCTGATACACCACGTTGCTGTGCGAATGGAGGAACTCCATCATGAAGCCGTCCTCGAGTCGGCCTTCCGCATACAGCGTGTTGAGCAGCGTGTAATGCCAGAAGGTGGCCCAGCCTTCGTTCATGACCTGCGTTTGGCGCTGCGGATAGAAATACTGTCCCACCTTGCGCACGATGCGAATCACCTCGCGTTCCCAGGGTTCGAGCAAAGGCGCATTTTTCTCCGCGAAGTACAGCAGGTTTTCCTGCGGCTCCGGCGGATATCGGCTTTCGATCTCTTCGGTTGTCGTCGCCTTTTTATTGGGCAACGTGCGCCAGAGTTCATTCACCTGCGATTGCAGATACGCTTCGCGCTCACGTCGCGCAGCAGCTTCCTTCGCCAGCGACAACTTCTGCGGCCGCTTATACCGGTCCACCCCGTAATTCATCAGCGCATGACATGAGTCGAGCAACTCCTCGACGCGATCGATCCCATGCCGCTCCTCGCACTCTGCGATGTAATTTTTCGCATAAACCAGATAGTCGATGATCGCATGGGCATCTGTCCACAACTTGAACAGATAGTTGCCCTTGAAGAACGAGTTGTGCCCGTAAGCGGCATGCGCAATGACGAGCGCCTGCATCGTCATCGTGTTCTCTTCCATGAGGTACGCGATACATGGATTCGAATTGATGACGATCTCGTAAGCAAGGCCCATTTGCCCACGCCGGTAACTCTTCTCAGTCGACAGGAAATGCTTGCCGAACGACCAGTGCCGATAATTCACCGGCATGCCAACCGACGCATATGCGTCCATCATCTGCTCGGCGCTGATGAGTTCAAGCTGGATGGGATAGACGTCGAGCCCATAGCGTTGCGCGACACGCGCAATCTCGGTGTCATATTCCTCGATGAGTTCGAACGTCCAGTCCGAAGGACATGGCAACGGTCTTTTTTCCGCCACGTTCATGGTGTCTCCCTCCGGCGTCGCGCTTGCGCGCGGCTTCCTGACCTTTTGCGGCGCGCTGTCCTGTGCTTTCAGTTCTTCGCCAGGTTTCAGGTGATACCCGCGTGCTTCGTTGTTCAAATGCCTTGTCGTCATGCAGCCGCCTGTTGTTTTTCGAACAGTTCGCGAAAGACCGGATAAATATCCGCAGCCGATTCGACTTTTTTCATCGCGAGTTCCGGCGCGCTCTGCGCCAGATGTGCATATTCGACCCAAAGGTTCTGCTCTTCAGGCGCGACCTGGATATACGCGAAATAGCGCACCTTATGCAGGATGTCTTCGGACAGGAGCTTGCGGCACTTGGGCGAGTCATCCGTCCAGTTATCGCCGTCAGAAGCCTGCGCGCCGTAAATGTTCCATTCCGAGGGCGAATAACGCTCGTCCATGATCTTTTTCATCAACTCGAGCGCGCTCGATACCACCGTGCCACCGCTTTCTGTTGAATGGAAGAACGTTTCTTCATCGACTTCTTCTGCACGCGTGTGGTGCCGGATAAAGACCACTTCGATCTTTTCGTAATTCCGGTTCAGGAACAGATACAGAAGAATGAAGAAGCGCTTGGACAAGTCCTTGCGCTGTTCGTCCATGGAACCGGACACGTCCATCAGGCAGAACATGACGGCCTTGCTGGAGGGCGTCGGCTGTTTGGCCCGGTTGACATACCGCAGATCGAACGGATCGATAAACGGAATCCGCGTGATACGCCCCTTCATGATCACGATCTCGGCTTCGAGCCGCGCAATCTCTTCAGGGTCACCTTTCTCGTCCAGAAGCACTTCGAGCTGACGCTCCATCTCATGCAACTGACGCGACAGGGGCGAACCCAGCGCGATCCGGCGCCCGAGTGCGCTGCGCAGCGACCGGACGACGTCGATGTTATTCGGCGTGCCTTCCGCCGAAAAACCCGCACGCACGTTCTTCCAGGTTGGCACGGCGGCCAACTGGGTTTTGACGAGGCGCGGCAACTCGAGGTCATCGAAGAAATACTGCATGAACTCTTCACGCGAGAGCTCGAACACGAAGTCGTCCTGCCCTTCGCCTTCGTTGCTCGCGCTCTTGCCGCCACCGCCTCCGCCGCCATTCGGACGCGCGATCTTGTCGCCACGAATGTACTCGGCGTTGCCCGGATGCACGAGCTCGCGCTTTCCGCCAGGGCCATGCCGGAACGACGGTTCGGCGATGTCCTTTTTCGGAATCGTGATGCTCTGCGTGCTTTGAATGTCCTTGATGCTGCGGTCTCGAACGGCGTCCGACACCGCGCGGCGGATGTAGTTTTTGACACGACGCAAAAAGCGTTCGCGGTTGGCAATGCTCTTGTTCTTACCGGCTAACCTGCGGTCGATGATTTGATGCAGCACATCCAGTCTCCCGCGTAATTGGCGAGGAAGCGAAGCGCTCGTTTGCCTCAACCGCACGCTGCGGCGCGGACCGACAAGCACTCGCCAAGGTGCTCGCGTTTCACCGGTTAGATACCGGCGTCACGCGAACGTATGACTATAGAACTAGCAACACATTCCTGATTCAATCACGTTTTGCCTGGTTTCGCTTGGGAACAGATTTCCTCCTTCGCTCAAGACTGAACGCACCGTAACGCGACGCACCGAATTACGACGACTTGCGAACACGCAGATACCAGTCGCACAAGAGACGCACCTGCTTCGGCGTGTAACCCTTTGCGACCATGCGGTTGACGAAATCCTCGTGCTTGCGCTGTTCTTCAGCCGATCCTTTGGCGTTGAACGAGATCACAGGGAGGAGCTCTTCAGTGTTTGAGAACATCTTCTTTTCGATCACCACCCGCAGCTTCTCGTAGGAGATCCACGCAGGATTCTTGCCGCCATTCGCCGCCCGCGCCCGCAGCACGAAATTCACGATCTCGTTGCGGAAGTCCTTCGGGTTGCTGATGCCGGCCGGCTTCTCGATCTTCTCCAGTTCCGCATTCAGCGACGCACGGTCGAAACTCTCGCCGGTATCGTGATCGCGGAATTCCTGGTCCTGGATCCAGAAATCGGCATAGGTGACGTAACGGTCGAAGATGTTCTGGCCATACTCGGAATACGATTCCAGGTAAGCCGTCTGAATCTCCTTGCCGATAAACTCGGCATACCGCGAGGCCAGCACGTCCTTGATGAACGACAGGTATTTCTGTTCGGTTTCCGGCGGGAACTGCTCGCGCTCGATCTGTTGTTCGAGCACGTACATCAGGTGCACCGGGTTGGCCGCGACTTCGGTGGAATCGAAGTTGAACACGCGCGAGAGAATCTTGAACGCAAAGCGGGTCGATACCCCGTTCATGCCTTCGTCTACACCCGCAAAATCGCGGTACTCCTGGAAGGATTTCGCCTTTGGATCGGTGTCTTTCAGGTTCTCGCCGTCATAGACCTGCATCTTCGAAAAGAGGCTGGAATTCTCCGGTTCATGAAGACGCGTCAGCACCGCCATTTGCGCCATCATCTTCAGCGTGCCAGGTGCGCACACTGCGTTCGTCAACGAAGAATTACGCAGCAGCTTCTCGTAGATCTTCATCTCTTCGCCATAGCGCAGGCAATACGGCACCTTTACCACGAAGATACGATCGAGCAGTGCTTCGTTGTTCTTGTTGTTGCGGAACGTCTTCCATTCGGACTCGTTCGAGTGAGCCAGCACCACGCCGTCGAACGGAATTGCGCCGAAACCTTCCGTACCCTTGAAGTTGCCTTCCTGAGTGGCGGTCAGGAGCGGATGCAGGACCTTGATTGGCGCCTTGAACATTTCGACGAACTCGAGCAAGCCCTGGTTCGCGAGACACAATCCACCGGAGTAGCTGTAGGCGTCGGCATCATCCTGTGAAAAGGTTTCGAGCTTGCGGATGTCGACCTTGCCGACCAGTGACGAGATGTCCTGATTGTTTTCATCGCCCGGTTCGGTCTTGGCAATACCGATCTGGCGAAGGATGGAAGGATAGCGACGAACGATGCGGAACTTGCGGATGTCGCCGTTGAATTCATGAAGGCGTTTGACGGCCCACGGGCTCAGGATGTTCTTGAGGTAGCGGCGCGGAATGCCGTATTGCTCTTCGAGAATGGGACCGTCTTCGTCGTAGTCGAACAAGCCAAGAGGTGACTCGTTGACGGGCGAACCCTTGATTGAGTAGAAAGGAACACGCTCGGCCAGTTGCTTCAGACGTTCGGCAATGGATGACTTGCCGCCGCCTACCGGACCCAGCAAATACAGGATCTGCTTCTTTTCTTCCAGCCCTTGGGCTGCATGCCGGAAGTACGACACCACCTGCTCGATCACTTCTTCCATTCCGTAGAACTCACGGAATGCCGGATACACCTTGATCACCTTGTTTGCAAACACACGCGATAAACGCGGGTCCGTGCGCGTGTCGACTGACTCCGGTTCCCCGATAGCCGCCAACATCCGTTCGCCCGCTGTTGCATACGTTGCAGGATCGTCTTTGCAGAGCGCGAGATACTCTTCGAGCGAGAATTCCTCCTCGCGGGTTTTTTCGAAGCGGGTCGCGAAACTGCTGTAGATATCCATGCTACCTCCTCGCCGAAGTCAGAAAGCAATGTGTGCGCGGCGCGCCTAATCAGAACAACATCGCTTCAGTTCATCCTAAACCTATTCGAATTTTTTTTCATGCAAATGCGTTGCTGATTTGCTTCGAAGTATTCCTAGCTTGGTGGAATATTTTCGTTCACCTACAATCATCATCCCGACTCGCGAAACGTCTTCGGCAATAGCTGCACAGCCTTGCTGTACAAGCCTTGGACTCATGCGCACGCTGGCAGCCGAAGCACCCGGCTGCTGCTGCCGCAGACAAGTCGCGCGCCGCGTTTGTGCAGCGTGCTTATGCCCCAGGTTATCCATTGCTTATCTACCGGTCATCCACAGACTCATCCACATGTTATCCACCGCGATGAAGCATGTGTGACGCATCGACTGCCTTGCTCCATGCGTATATACGCACAACCAAGCCCAAACGATGCAGACGCAATGTTCTTTTTGGTCTTTCTTACACAACGAGTCGCAATGGCATCGGTTGACCTCCGTTACCCGGCTTTTTGGCGTTGCATGCGTGCTCGTTCATTCAATACCCGATATGCGCAAAGGGATTTGCGAAATAAAAAAGGCACTCATTCGAGTGCCTTGATTTAGTGCTGTTTCTACAACGCCATACCATTGGCGCTCAGCGTTACAAACCTGTTAAAGCTTCGTTCATGCGCGCTTCGGCCGCATGCGTCATGCCTATTCGAGCGTCAATTCAATATCCCCGATACGGTCGATCCGTCCACTTACTACACCTGGCCCTTCAATGCGGCGTGCACCCGTGTACGAACCCGTCGTAACGGTCCAGAAAGGCTGCACAGTATGTCCGTTCGTGCTGCAATGATTGACGAACCACACCAGCAGTTCACGTGGATCACCAGCGGGGTTGCCTGCGGTCGGCGGAACGATCGAGACACCGTCGACGGTCAGTTCGAGTTGTGGCGACAAGAAGTCGAAGCCCGGTGAGATAACTTCGTACGGCTCCATCTTGCCCACGATCAGTGCACCGTTGTTCTGCGAATCGGCTAGTTGCGCAAGCGGCGCAAGGTTCGGCCATTGGGCGAAACGGCTATCGACGACTTCGAGCGCCACCGCCATGCCGCCCAGCGCCGCAAATACTTCGCTGCGGCTGTAAGCTTCCGCGCGCGCCGGAAGTGCATGAGAAAAACGAAATGCCACTTCCATTTCGATCAAAACGCGAAAGAAAGACGCATGCGCAATGCGCGCCGGTGATGTGTGGACGAGCTCCGCATCGATAGGCGCCGTGTTCGCCTGCGCGCCGGGCGAGCGTGCA
>NZ_JBSIPA010000267.1:0-9047 GCF_053574605.1 Caballeronia sp. M23-90
TGTCGGCGGTGCCGCTCGACATGCGCTACGCGCGGACCTGCTACGACCATCTCGCAGGCGAACTGGCGGTGCGGCTCTTCGAGCGCATGTTGACATCGGAATGGCTGGAAGTCGTGCCGGGAACCACGGCCGGCTCCGCGCGCCCCGGGCCCACTTCTCTCGATGCAACCGCGCGGGGTATCGACGCGTTCTCTCAAATGGGCATCGATCTGAAGGAGCAGAAAGCACGGCGGCGGCGGTTCGCCTGCACGTGCATAGACTGGAGCGAACGCCGGCCGCATCTGGGCGGCGCGCTGGGCGCGGCTTTTCTCGATGCCTGCACGGAACATGGCTGGGTTGAAACCACGTCCCGGCGACGCATTCTGCGCGTCACGCCATCGGGCGAACAGCATTTCGCAGGGGTCCTTGGGGGTGAATAAAGATAGCTGAGCGTTCGAGCGGGGGCAGTTGTTTCATCGAGTGCGAGCCGACCAAATATGACAATTTATCAATCGGTTCACCTGTAAAGTTTTTAGTTCGCTGTCCTTCAAAGGTGCCGGACGATTTACCTGCCGGTGAACGACGCGGTATTCCCGACAGCTTTATTAGGATACCGAGTTGATTCCACTGGTTGCCGGATCCCGATCCTGACAAGTCGGGAACATGCCTTGTACCGGACCGAAGCGTGAACAACCAACCAGACCTCTCAATGAAGACAACAATAATCACAACGCCGCACAGGCTCACGCTCACCGCGCTCGCTGCCCTCAGCATGCTTGCTGCGCCGTTCGCACTTGCGCAGCAAGCCGCCCCAGTGCCTGCCAAGGACGCCACGGCCATCACCCGGCAAGACAACCTCGCTGTCTACAAGGAACTCCCCTTCGCCGACAAGACCGACTTCGAGGACGCGCAACGCGGCTTCATGGGCACCATCCCGACCGGTACGTTCAAGGCAGACGACGGCCGTACAAGCTGGGACCTGAACAAGTACAACTTCCTTCAGGGCGAAGCGCCGGACACCGTCAATCCGAGCCTCTGGCGTATCGCGCAGTTGAACATGTTCAACGGCCTCTTCAAGGTGACGGATCGCGTGTATCAGGTGCGTGGACTGGATCTCGCCAACATGACCATCGTGGAAGGTGACACGGGTGTCATCCTCATCGACGTGATGGTCACGCGCGAAGCCGCCCGCGCCGCGCTGGACCTCTACTTCCAGCACCGTCCGAAGAAACCGGTGGTCGCGGTCATCTACACGCATAGCCATGCGGATCACTACGGCGGCGTGCGCGGGGTGATCGACGAAGCGGATGTCAAGAGCGGCAAGGTCAAGGTCGTTGCACCGGCAGGCTTCCTGCAGGAAGCGGTCGCCGAGAACATTTTTGCCGGCAACGCCATGGGCCGCCGTTCCCTGTACCAATATGGCGCGCTGCTTCCGCCCAGCATGCGCGGACAGGTCGATGCCGGACTTGGGAAAACCACGTCGGCGGGCAACCTCGGGCTGATTCCACCCAGCGATACGGTTGAGAAGACCGGCGACACCCGCACCATCGACGGCGTTCAATTTGAATTCCAGATGGCGCCCGGCACGGAAGCGCCGTCCGAGATGCTGATCTACATGCCTCAATTCAAGGTGCTCGATACCGCAGAGGACACCACCCACACGCTGCACAACCTGTACACGCTGCGCGGCGCGCAGGTACGCGACGCAGCCAACTGGTGGAAGACGCTCAACGAGGCGATTCTCCGCTACGGCAACCGCACGGACGTCGTGATTGCGCAGCATCACTGGCCGACCTGGGGTCAGCAAAAGATCGTGAACTACATGGCCGATCAGCGCGACATGTTCAAGTATCTCCACGATCAATCGTTGCGTCTCGCGAACTCCGGCTACACGATGACTGAAATCGCGGAGCAGATCCAGTTGCCCGACAGCATCGGAAAGAAGTGGTACAACCGCGGTTACTACGGTTCGGTCAATCACGACGCAAAGGCGATCTATCAGCGTTATCTTGGCTGGTATGACTCGAACCCGGCGAACCTGCACCCGTATCCGCCGGAAGAGGAATCAAAACGTTTCGTCGACTTTATGGGCGGCGCCGACGCTGTGATGACCAAGGCAAAGCAATCATTCGACAAGGGCGATTACCGTTGGGTCGCGACCGTGATGAACAAGGTCGTGTTCGCCGACCCGTCGAACAAGGCTGCTCGCAATCTCGAAGCAGATGCGCTCGAGCAACTCGGTTATCAGACCGAGAACCCGACCTGGCGCAACGAATACCTGATGGGTGCATTCGAATTGCGTAACGGCGTGCCAAAGCTGAAGGGCGTCAACACGGCAACACCTGACGCGATCGCGGCGATGAGTCCCGATCTGCTGCTCGACTACATGGGAATCCGGCTGAACGGTCCGAAGGCGGACGGCAAGCACACAGTGATCAACTGGGTTCTCGGCGACGGCAGGAAGTACGGTATCGAGCTGCGCAACTCAGTGTTGATCTACACCGAGGGCGTGACGCTTGCGAACCCGGACGCCACGCTGACCATGAGCAAGGATGACTTCGCCGGTCTCCTGATGGGCGGTCAGCAACAGCAAGCTGACGCGAGCAAGGTCAGCGGTAACGGTCAGAAGGTGACGGAACTGTTCGGCATGCTCGATCGCTTCGACCCGATGTTCAACATCGTTACGCCTTGATGTCTTGAAGGCATGTCACGGCTTCGCATGATGGAAGCCGTGACGCACGCACGTCTGCGTTAAACCGCAATTGGCGCCTTGATGCCCGGGTGATATTCATACCCTTCGATGACAAAGTCCTCGTACCGGTAATCGAAGATCGACTCGGGCTTTCTCGCCAGCTTGAGCTTGGGCAGCGGATACGGTTCGCGGCTCAATTGCAGGTCCACTTGTTCCAGATGGTTCAGGTAGATATGGCAATCGCCGCCCGTCCAGATCAGTTCACCCACATCCAGATCGCACTGCTGCGCGAGCATATGCGTGAGCAACGCGTAACTCGCGATGTTGAACGGCGTGCCCAGAAACACATCCTGGCTGCGGCAATACAGGAGGCAGCTCAACTTGCCGTCGTTCACGTAGAACTGCGCGAGGCAATGGCAAGGCGCAAGCGCCATGCGGCCAGCGCGGGCATTATCAACGGGCGACATGGATTCGTCCGGGAAATCCGCCACGTTCAACGCGGTCAGCATCAGCCGGCGCGAATTCGGCCGTGTCTTGATCTGGTGGACGAGGCCACTTACCTGATCGACCATCGTGCCGTCACTTTTCGGCCAGAAGCGCCACTGATGACCGTAGACCGGACCGAGATCGCCGTTTTCATCGGCCCATTCGTCCCAGATCGTCACGCCATGGTCGTTCAGATACTTGATGTTGGTATCGCCGTTCAGGAACCACAGCAGCTCGTAGACCACGCTTTTCATGTGAATGCGCTTGGTCGTCACGATCGGAAAACCCGCCGCCAGATCGAACCGCAATTGGCGGCCGAACGTGCTGATCGTCCCCGTGCCGGTCCTGTCCATCTTCCGAGCGCCGCGCTCGAGAATGTCTTTGAGCAGTTCTTGATACTGGATCATGGGAAGGGTTGTGCGTAAAAGTGGTGGCCCGTGGCCGGATGCCTGCGGAAAACAGCAGGAATCCAGCCGCCGATAAAACCAAACCACGATTTTACCAAGGCCCGAACGGTCTGGCGCGAAGAGGTCTTGAAGGGGACAAAACGGTAGAAGCCGCAGTAGTTCGGATGAACCCCGGGTTTGGACGTTGGACAAGCACGAGCAGCCCACGGACTGTCATGCGCGGCCGGAAATCAGCCGCGCGTGACGTGCTCCGTGGGTGCGTCGACTTCGATATGGCGCATGCCATGGGCGCTCAACAACCTGTACAACGTGACGCGCGATATGCCCAGTTCCTGGGCGGCATCGCCGAGACGTCCGCGATGGCGCAACAATGCGAGTTCGATGGCTTGCCGCTCCGCGGCCTCACGTGCCTGCGCGAGGGACACCGGCGCAACTTCCACGTACTCGCCGAGTTCGAGATCGCGCGCGCTGATCTGCCGCCCTTCGGACATCACGATCGCGCGACGCACGCGATTGATCAGCTCGCGCACATTGCCGGGCCAGCCATAGTTATGGATTGCAGCGATGGCATCAGGCGCAAAACCGCGCAAACGCCGGCTTGCGTCTTTCTTGAAGCGATCGAGCATGTGCTTCGCCAGCAATTCGATGTCCTTGCCGCGCGCTCGCAGCGGCGGTTCATCGATTTGAAGCACGCATAAACGGTGATACAAATCGGCGCGAAAGCGCCCTTCGATCATCGCCGTTTGCATGTCCACGTGCGTGGCCGAGATGATGCGCACGTCGACTGGCGTAGAGCCGTGTCCGCCGAGCCGCTCGACCTTGCGCTCCTGCAGGAAGCGCAACAGACTCGCCTGGCTTTCGAGCGGCAGGTCGCCGATTTCATCGAGGAAAAGCGTGCCGCCATTGGCCGCTTCCACCCGGCCGATCTTGCGTTGATTTGCGCCGGTAAACGCGCCGCGCTCGTACCCGAAGAGTTCCGATTGCAACAGATGCGCGGGGATGGCGCCGCAATTGATTGCGACGAACGGCTGTTCACGCCGCGCGGAACGTTCGTGGATGGCGACCGCCGTCAGTTCCTTGCCCGTGCCGGATTCGCCCGAGATGAAAACCGGCGCATCGGTCATCGCGACCTTGCGGATGGAGCGGAACAGGCTGAGCATGGCGTCGCACGAGCCGACCATTTCGCCTTCGGCGCGGCCGTCGCGGGCATCGTTCGATGCGTTTTCGTGCAACGCCACCATGCCATACGCATGGCCGACCGCGTCCACCACGCGATCATTCGATGTCGGCAACGTCACGTAGTCAAAGCAGTAATCGCGGATCAGCCGTCGCACAGCCGCGTCTTCGAGCTGGCCCGCAACGGTAGCCGCGACCCAGCCGACGTTGGTGAGCGTCAGCGACGCTTCAAGCGCCGCGAGTTCATGTGCTTCGAAATTGCTCGACAAATCCAGCAAGCCGCCGGTTGCCAGGTCGTTGCGAAGCCACCGGCGAGCATCCTTGGCGTTGGAAACCACCTCGATGTGCCAGCCCCTCTCCTCGAACCGGGCGCACAAAGGCGCGCTCGGGTCACGAGTCACATATATTAATTGCCGCCGAGCGACTTCCATTGTTTTGATCCTTTCGTCAACGGTCGTTGAAAAGGTCGCGCCGGTAAATGCCCACGATCTCGTTGCAGACGTCGAAGACTCGCAAAGCATAAGCGAACGGTCATTCGGAAAACTGCAAACGGTGATACCCCGGAAGCGACGAGTGCTGTCGCGCGGTTCATAAACGAACCTGTTTTGTTTCTGCCGCTGTTTTTGAGAGACTACTATAAAGCGAATACTTCGAAAACAAATATCCGCAACAATGTCCCCGTTCGCGATCCTGAAGCATTGCCAGCATACGAATCAATGAAGCGTTTTGTTTTAATAAGCGGTTTGTAAATAC
This sequence comes from Caballeronia sp. M23-90, assembly GCF_053574605.1. Classification (NCBI taxonomy): domain Bacteria; kingdom Pseudomonadati; phylum Pseudomonadota; class Betaproteobacteria; order Burkholderiales; family Burkholderiaceae; genus Caballeronia; species Caballeronia sp. M23-90. The sequence goes on from NZ_JBSIPA010000267.1 coordinate 5,494, forward strand.
TTTAAATAAGACGATTTCATTTCCGCGCAGCCTGACAAATATGGCAGCTGACTGCACATCGTTTCAGTGGTGAAACATTTTCTTCAGTTTTCGGAATCCTTTGTCGAACGCATTTTCGATGCAGTCCCATTAGACGGGCGAATGCGGCCGATGGCACATGTCTCGCTATTAAGGACGAACCTTGGAGACCGCCATGGAAATTACCAGCAGCGCCGTCAGGTGCGGGAAAAACGCCATTCCGCAACGCTTTGCCGCAGTTGCGACCGCGTGGTTTGTACTGGGGAGTTCAGGCGGCAACGTTTGCGCGCAAGATGATTTTAATAAGAACCGTCTGATTATTCGCGCGTTTGAATCAGGGTTCGTACCTCTGGTGTCCGGATTTGAAACAAGTTTGGCACCGACTAATCCGCCAGCCATTTTTAAAGAACAATTTATAGGAAAGATTGATTGGGGCGAGGGGTCATCAGTAAGTCGCATTATTCAAGAACCGGCAATGGCGCAGATTGATCCGGATCTCATTCATTCTGTACGGACGGCGTCATTTATGGCACAGGACGAAGGCGCGTTGGAAAAGGTGACCGTGACAGACGGGTGGACGCCTGTGCTGCCGCACACGCCAACCAGCGTCACGCTGTGGGACGAGATCGCGCCACCGGTGCCGGCCCGTGTTCCGGTCGATGCAACCCTGCACGCAACGCCCAACGACGTCGCGGACACGGAGGCACCCACACCCCAGTAGTCGAGTCAGGCATCCTTTCCGGCGTGGTGATCATGTCCAAGGCCCGATGAACGGCGCCGTACATGCTCGCCATTCCGGCCGAGACAACGTTTTGCGCTCGCTCAGGAGGTCGTTCGTGCACGATCCTGCTCCCGTCTCCCCTGCCGCATCGGGAAACCGCCTGCGGGCTTCACGGCCGGCAAGAGTGGCGATACCAGCCATCGTGGCCGGTTTGCCCGATTTACCGGATGTGTCCAGCGTTACCGTCCCAGCCGTGCGCCACCTGCTTTACCTCGCGCAGACGCCGAACCAGGCGCTGGTCGGCTACCTGAAAGGCCGCGGCTGGAAAGTGTCGGCCGGTACGCTCGCGGCGAACGCCGGCGTGCTGAAAAGCGGTGCGCCAGTCGCCGGGATTGTGGATTTGACCGGCTTTTCCGCGCGCGAACTCACCGCGCTCGAGCCCGCGCTGCGGCATCAGCAGATCGGCTGGATCGCGCTGGCCGATGCCACCCTCCTCGCCGACCCGATCGTCTGTCACATGATCCGGCACTACTGCTTCGACTTCGTAAAGGGGCCGTTCGCGCCGGCGACCATCGGATATCTGGTCGATCATGCGTACGGCATGGTGAGTCTTGGCGACATCGACCTGATGGACGCGCCCGCTGCCTCAGGCAATGAACAAATGGTCGGCACGTGCGAAGCCATGCAGGAACTCTTTCGCACCATCCGCAAAGTTGCCAACACGAACGCCAACGTGTTCATCTCCGGCGAATCGGGTACGGGCAAGGAACTGACCGCCGTTGCCATCCACGAACGCTCGCCGCGCCGCAAGGGGCCGTTCGTCGCGATCAATTGCGGCGCGATCGGCAATCACCTGATCCAGTCGGAACTCTTTGGCTACGAGCGCGGCGCCTTCACCGGCGCGCATCAGCGCAAGATCGGCCGTGTCGAACAAGCCGATGGCGGCACGCTTTTCCTCGATGAGATCGGCGACCTGCCGCTTGAGAACCAGGTCCATTTGCTGCGCTTCCTGCAGGAAGGAAAGATCGACCGGCTGGGCGGCCACGAGTCGGTTCCCGTAGACGTACGCGTGATTTCCGCGACGCATATCGACCTCGATGCAGCCCTGCGCGACGGCCGCTTCCGTACCGACCTGTTTCACCGGCTATGCGTGTTGCGCGTGGACGAACCGCCGCTGCGTTCGCGCGGCAAGGACATCGAGATTCTCGCGCTGCACGTGCTGCACAAGTTCAAGAGCGACGGCAAACGCAAGATTCGAGGCTTCGCGCCATCGGCAATAGAGGCCATGTACAGCTACGCCTGGACCGGCAACGTGCGCGAGATGATCAACCGCGTGCGGCGCGCGATCGTGATGGCCGAAAACAAGCTGATCACCGCCGATGACCTCGGCCTCGGCCACTGCACCGGCATGGAATCCACGACGCTCGCCGCCGCCCGCGACGCCGCCGAAAAACGGGCAATCGAGCTGACGCTGCTGCGGCACCGGCACCGGCTGAACGAGGCGGCGGCCGAACTCGGGATATCGCGGGTGACGCTCTACAGGTTGATGGTGGCGCACGGTTTGCGCGCGCCGGCGGCGGTCAGCGAAAGCGCCGTCGGTTAGAATCCAGGGCTTGATTTATCTCGAAAGCCTGACGGATCGACATCATGACGACGCTCACCCTGATCGTCGCCCGCGCGCGCAATGGCGTGATCGGACGCGACAACCAATTGCCCTGGCGCTTGCCGGAAGATCTGGCGTTCTTCAAACGCACGACCATGGGCGCGCCGATCGTCATGGGCCGCAAGACGCACGAGTCCATCGGACGCGTGCTGCCGGGCCGGCGCAATATTGTGGTGACGCGCGATGCACAGCGTCGTTTCGATGGCTGCGACACGGTCCCGGGCCTGTGCGAAGCGCTGGAAGTCGCGGCGCGCGACGACACCAAGGAAGTGTTCCTGATCGGCGGCGCGGAGCTGTTCCGCAAAGGCTGGGCGCTCGCGAACAAACTCGTGCTCACGGAAATCGATGCGGATTTCGAAGGCGATATCTCGATCGATGCCCCCGATCCGGCCGTCTGGCAGGAGATCTCGCGCGAGACACATCGCGCGGCCGCGCCGAACGACTTTAATTATTCGTTCGTGATCTACGAACGGCGGCCCGCATAAAACGAAAGAGCCCGGAACGACGATGAAAACCGTTCCGGGCTCTTTCGATGCAATCTGCAGAGCCTTTACTGCCCCGCGATCGTCATCTTCTCGATCAGCACCGAGCCGATTTCCTTGTTCCCGCGCACGACTGTATCCGCGCCGATTGCCTCGATGTGCCTGAACATCTCCTGCAACGTGCTCGCCACCGTGATTTCCTCGACCGGATACTGGATCTTGCCGTTCTCCACCCAGAATCCCGACGCACCGCGCGAATAGTCGCCCGTCACGTAGTTCACGCCCTGCCCCATCAACTCGGTCAGCAACAACCCGGTGCCGAGCTTCTTGAGCATTGCTTCGAAGTCATCGCCGGGTTGGGTCAGCGAACTGCGCAGCGACAGGTTGTGCGAACCGCCGGCGTTGCCTGTCGTCTTCATGCCGAGCTTGCGCGCTGAGTACGTCGACAGGAAATAACCCTGCACCACGCCGTCCTCGACCACATTGCGGCGGTGCGTGCGCACGCCTTCTTCGTCGAACGGTGCGCTGCCCATGCCGCCCTTTACGTGCGGATCTTCGACCACCTGGACGTGCGGCGCGAAAACGGGTTTGCCGAGGCTATCGACCAGGAACGTTGTCTTCCGGTACAACGCCCCGCCGCTCACCGCCTGCACGAACGCGCCCAGGATGA
>NZ_JBSIPA010000268.1:0-9023 GCF_053574605.1 Caballeronia sp. M23-90
TGCCACGCGATAAACCGGGTGCTCATGCCCGGCGAGCGCAAATGCGCCCGCCACGCGCTGCGGGTAATGACACAAAGCCCACGGCCCCAGCCGATACGGCTCGTCGACCACCTCCATGCCCAGCGCCTCAGGCGGTCCGCCGGCATGACGATCGTGATTGCCTTCCACCAAGATGAGTCGCAAACCGGCATGCCGCGAACGCCACTCGGCGAGCGCGCGTAGCGTCGCTGCCGCATGCGATTCCCTCGCGTGCAGCAGATCGCCCAGGAAGACGACGCAAACCGGTCGATGCATCGAAATCAACACATCGAGACGGCCAAGCGTTTCCGCGGTCGATCCTTCCGGCACCGGAATTCCGCGCGCGCGAAACACGGCGTCCTTGCCGAAATGCGCATCGGCGACAAACAACGTCTTGAGCACCGGATCGAATGCCGCGCGTGCCGCCGACAACACCAGCGCATGCCCGCCAACGTCCACCGTCAATGCTTCGATCATCATGCACGCGCCGCCTTTTCCAGGTCGGCGAGCATGCGCGCGACGCGATCCGAGAGCTTTTCGGTACTCACTTTCTCGCGAAGCCGCGCGATGATCAGCGGGAATGCAAACGGCGTCGGCTTCTTCGGATGCGTGAGCGCGAGGCGGCTCGTGCTCATGCTTTGAAGCGCGGCGCGCATACGTTCAAGTTCGAGTTCCTGCAACATCACTTCTTCCTCGGCCTGCGCGAGCAGCAGGTTGTCGCTGTCGTGCTGGCGAAAAACTTCATAGAACAATCCACTCGATGCCTGCAATTGCCGCGCGCTCTTCTGCTGCCCGGGATGACCCTGGAAGATCAGTCCGGATACGCGCGCAATCTCGCGAAAACGGCGCGCCGCGAGCTCGGACGAATTGAGGCTCGCAAGAATGTCGTGTTCGAGATTATCGGGCGAAAAGAGGCCTTCCTGAATCAGCGTTTCCCAGTCGAATGGTCGCGCCGAGAGCAACTCGAAGCCGTAATCATTCATCGATATGGAGAAAGTGCTCGGCTGATCGCGAGCGACGCGCCAGCCGATCAGCGACCCAAGACCGATGTGCGCCATGCGTCCCGCGAACGGATAACAAAACAGATGGTGCCCTTCGCGCGAACGGATCATCTCGACCAGCAGCACGCCCGGCTCCGGCAACGCGGACCACTTCGCCTGCAATTCGAGCAGCGGGCGCACGGCCAGCATTTCGGGTTCATCGTAGACGCCGTTGACGGCCCGCGCGAGCATCATCAGTGTAGCTTCGGCAAGTTCGGACGAAAGCGGCATGCGGCTGCCGGCCCATTGCGGCATCGCGCCGCGCGATGACGTCGCGCGCTTCACATACGCAGTCATGTCGCGCACGCGGATCAGTTCCAGCGCGCGTCCGCCGAAGGTGAAGACATCGCCGGGTTTCAGGCGCGAGATGAACGACTCTTCCATCGACCCGATCCGGCCGCCCGTCATGTACGCCACGTTGATGGTCGCGTTCGCGACGATCGTGCCGACATTGTTCCGGTGGCGCCGGACCAGGTCCTCACGCGGCACGCGATACACGCCGTCGGCATCGGGCGTCACGCGATGAAAGTCCGGGTACGCCGCGAGCGATGCGCCACCGCGCTCCACGAAGGCCAGCGCCCAATTGAATTCCTGCTGCGTGAGGTCGCGATACGCGTAGGTCGTGCGGACTTCGTCGAAGAGATCTGGCGCGTTGAAGCCCCCGCCAATGGCAATCGTCACCAGATGCTGCACGAGGACATCGAGCGGCTTGTAGGGCATCTCACGGCCTTCTATGTGCCGTTCTTCAACCGCCCATCGCGCGGCGGCGGCTTCCACGAGTTCGAGCGCGTGTGTCGGAACGATGGTCACGCGCGATGCGCGCCCCGGCGAATGTCCCGAGCGTCCCGCGCGCTGCATCAAACGTGCGACGCCCTTCGGCGAGCCGATCTGGAACACCCGGTCGACCGGCAGGAAGTCGACGCCGAGATCCAGGCTCGATGTACACACCACCGCTTTGAGCTGGCCGTTCTTCAGGCCCAGCTCGACCCATTCGCGGACTTCCTTGTCGAGCGAACCGTGATGCAGCGCGATCAGACCGGCCCAATCGGGCCGCAGGTCCAGCAGCGCCCTATACCAGATCTCCGACTGCGAGCGCGTGTTGGTGAAGACGAGCGAACTGCGCGCTTGATCGATTTCAGCGGCAACGGGTTCGACCTGCCTCACACCCAGATGACCGCCCCAGGGAAAGCGCTCGATGGTGTCAGGTATGAGCGTATCGACGATCAGCGTTTTCGGCTGCGCGCCGCGCACCGCAACGCGCGGCGTTTTCACGGGCGCGAGCAACGCGTCCTTCGCCAGTTCGAGATTGCCGAGCGTCGCCGATAAACCCCAGACCTGCAGCCCGGGCCGCCAGCGCGTGAGGCGTGCGATCGCAAGTTGCGTCTGCGTGCCGCGCTTGTTGCCGAGCAGCTCGTGCCATTCATCGACGACGACCAGCCGCACATGCTTCATTTCGTCGATGGCGTTTGCGCGCGTGAGCATCAGCGTGAGGCTCTCGGGCGTGGTCACAAGCGTCGATGGCATGCGTTTGTTCTGGCGTGCGCGTTCGGCGGATTGCGTGTCGCCGGTGCGCAAGCCGATGCTCCAGGGCACCGCGAGTTCGGTCACCGCGGTTTGCAGTGCGCGGGCGGTATCGGCGGCGAGGGCGCGCATCGGCGTGATCCATAACACGGTCAATGGCGCCGGAGCCTTTTGCTCACGTGCATACGCGGCCAATGCGCCGAGCCACACGGCCCAGGTTTTCCCCGCGCCCGTTGTTGCATGAAGAAGGCCGCTCGAACCGCTCTCGATTGCCTTCCATACTTCACGTTGAAACGGAAACGGCTGCCATGCATTGCGCTCGAACCACGCGGCGAGGCGTGTATCGAAAGGCGTGGTTTCAGCGTCCTGGTCGATCACCACAGGCACGGGCTGGAACAACTCGGCCAGGGCGTCCGCCTTCGCCTGCGCCGCGCGCGTTTTCGGCACCCGGCGTGGACGCGGCGAACGGCGTCTGGAATCAGCGGGCGTGCTCATTGGCCGGCTCCATCAAGAAAACCTTTGAGCATGGTGAGTGTATCGGCGTCGTCGATCTGCTTGTCCGTGCGCCACCGCAACATGCGCGGGAACCTCACCGCAATGCCCGATTTATGGCGCGGACTCGCTTGAATGCCTTCGAAGCCGATCTCGAATACGAGCGTCGGCGTGACGCTCCTCACAGGTCCGAATTTTTCGATGGTCGTCTTGCGCACGATCGCATCGACCTTGCGCATTTCTTCATCGGTGAGACCCGAATAGGCTTTTGAAAAGGGGACGAGTGAGCGCACGCCGTCGGCTTCGTCCCACACGGCGAACGTAAAGTCCGTGTACAGGCTCGCGCGCCTGCCATGACCGCGTTGCGCGTAGAGAAGAACGGCATCGATCGCATACGGCTCGACCTTCCATTTCCACCACGTCCCCGACGCCTTCGTGCGGCCGACGCCGTACATCGAATCGCGGCCTTTCAGCATCAGGCCTTCCACGCCGCGCCCGCGGCTTTCCTCGCGCAACGTGGCGAGCGCGGTCCAGTCGCCGGCGTTCACCAGGGGTGATACGCGCAGCAGATCCACCGCAAGTTCATTGGCCAGCGCATCGAGTTGCGTCCGCCGTTCAGTGAGCGGCGTCAGACGCAGGTCGCGACCATCGGCTTCGAGCAGATCGTACGCAAGAAAGGTGGCGGGCGAATCGGCCAGCACTTTCTTCGATAATGTCTTGCGCGTGATCCGCGGTTGCAGCCGCGCAAACGGCAACGGCGCATCGGCGCCCGGTTCCCACGCGAGAATTTCGCCATCGATCACTGTGCCATCGGCGAGCGCTTCACCCAATGCAGCGATCTCGGGGAAGCGGTCGGTGATGAGATCTTCGCCGCGCGACCAGAGCCACACGCGGCCGCCGCGCTTCACGAGTTGTGCACGAATCCCGTCCCACTTCCATTCGATAACCCAGTCCGCCGGCGTGCCAAGCGTTGCAGGATCGGCTTGCAACGGATGCGCGAGAAAGAAAGGATAGGGCAGGCCGATATCGCTTTCGTGAGGCGCTGCGGTTTCATCGTCGGACGACGTTTCGGGCGCGATCAGCCGGAGATAGCGCGCTGCATCCGGCGCCTGGCGCGAGTCGGTCCAGCCGACCATGCGTTGTGCAATGCGTTTGTGATCGACGCCCGCGACTTCCGCGAGGGCCCGCACGACGAGCTGACGCGCGACGCCGACACGAAACCCGCCGCCAATCAGCTTGGTCAGCAGGAAACGCTCGCTCCAGTCGAGTTCGTCCCAATAACTGAGCAGGCGCGTGCGAAGTTCGTCAGGTTCCAGGCCGCGCAAGGTCAGCACGCGGCCTTCGATCCATTGCGCCAAGCCGAGTTCGGACGTGCGTTGCGCCGGCGGCAAGATATGCGCGATGGTTTCGGCGAGATCGCCAACGGCCTGATACGACTCTTCGAACAGCCATTCGGGCAGGCGGGCCCGCTCGCGGGCGAACTCGGTGAGAAGGCGCGTAGGAACAGATTGGCGCGGCTTGCCGCCGCTCAGGAAATACGACGCCCAGGCGGCGTCCTCGGGTTCTGCCGCAGAGAAGTACGCGATCAGTGCTTCGAGTTTTTCTTTCGTCGATGTCGTGCCGTCGAGCGCGGTGTATAACGCGGCGAAGCGTTTCATTGGGACGCTGCCTCGGGTTCGGCGCTACCAGCGGCTTCGGCTGCGTCCGCTTCGATTGCGTCGTCGCCGTATTCGGTCGTGAACGCACCGGCTTCGAGTCCCTGTTCACGCAGCCACCGCACCATCGGTTCGATCTGGCCGTGCGTGACGATCACACGTTCCGCGCCCGTCGCACCGATCGCCTCCTGCAACCCCGGCCAGTCCGCATGATCGGACAGCACGAAACCGCGATCCAGGCCGCGCCGGCGCCGCGTGCCCCGCAGGCGCATCCAGCCGGAAGCGAACGCGTCGCTGTAGTCGCCAAAGCGCCGCATCCACGTGCTGCCTTGTGCCGACGGCGGCGCGACGACCAGCGCGCCCTTGAACACACCCTTGTCCTTGGCGGCGACATCACTGACAAGACGTGTTTCCGGCAAGGCCACGCCCGCTGCCCGATAAGCCCGGTTCAGCGGTTCCACGGCGCCATGACAAAAGATGGGACCGATACCTGCATCGATTCCGGCAAGAACCCGCTGCGCCTTGCCAAACGAATAGCAGAACAATACGGACGCGCGTCCCTCCGCCGCGTTATGCCGCCACCAGGAGTCGATACCGCCAAAAGTAACGTGCGACGGGTCCCATCGATAAATCGGCAAACCAAAAGTGGATTCCGTGATGAACGTGTCGCAGCGCACGGGTTCGAACGGTGTGCAAGTCGGGTCCGGGTCGACCTTGTAGTCGCCGGAAGCGACCCACACACGGCCGCCATGTTCCACACGGACTTGCGCCGAGCCCAGCACGTGGCCGGCGGGATGCAGTGAGACGGAGACGCCGTTAATGACAAGACGCTCCCCGTACGGAACGCCTTGTAATTCGATACCCGGCAGGCGCGATAGCAATACACCAACGCCCGCTTCTGCCGCAAGATAGCGCGCATGTCCGAAACGGGCGTGATCCGCATGGGCATGCGTGATGATTGCCCGATCGACCGGGCGCCACGGATCGATAAAGAAGTCGCCCGGCGGGCAATAAAGACCTTCCGGCCTCGCGACAATCAGATCTTTGAATGCGTCCAACCCGCCACCCGCTTGGAAAAGGGAGAAGTTGACCGGAAGTGGTCAACGTGGGTTTAATGGAAGCAAATCGTGTGCCTATTAAAACTCACGCATTTACTATCGATTCATTAATTCATATGAAGAATAAGAAAGATTGATAAAATATCGGCGTCAATCAAACGGTTGACATTTCAAATCATGTTAATTGCGCGTATTTAATATGCGCGGTAAGGATTGAAAGCTTAGAGAGTCGTTTGAATGGGCGAAGAACCATCGAACCACGCCTTTATGTTCTCGAGCGTCGTGTTTGCAATCTCGCTCAGGGCTTCATGCGTAAAGAACGCCTGATGAGAAGTAACGATCACATTTGGAAACGAGAGTAAGCGCGCAAGCACATCATCCTGGAGAAGATGATTCGAATGGTCCTCGAAGAAGAGTCCGCTTTCTTCTTCATAGACATCCAGGCCGAGATGGCCTAGCTGGCCGCTTTTTAGCGCATCGACAAGTGCGCTGCTGTCAATCAGTCCGCCGCGGCCTGTATTGATGAGCATTGCGCCATGTTTCATTTGCCCAAGCGCGGCTGCGTCGATCAAGTGATATGTCGAAGGCAGGAGAGGGCAATGCAGGCTGATAATATCGGATTGAGCCAGCAGCGCTTCAAGCGCCAGATACTGCGCTCCGGATGCAACCAGGTCCTGTGCGGGCGGTCCTGGATCGTGTGCCAGCAAAGTCATGCCGAAACCCGCCATGATTTTGCCGAACACACGTCCAATGACTCCTGTGCCGATAATCCCGAGCGTTTTGCCGTGCAGGTCGAAACCCAGCAAACCGTTGAGCGAGAAATCACCGTCGCGGGTACGTGCATAAGCGCGATGCAGCTTGCGATTAAGCGTGAGGATCAAACCAACTGCGTGCTCGGCAACCGCGTGCGGTGAATAGGCAGGAACGCGGACCACGCCGATTCCGAGCCGCTTTGCGGCGGCCAGATCGACGTGGTTGAAGCCGGCCGAGCGCAGCGCCACAAGTTGAGTGCCGCCGTCGCGAAGCGTCTCCAGGACAGCTTCGTCGACGACGTCATTCACAAATGGGCATACCACGTTGCAACCATGCGCGAGAACCGCCGTCTGCGCGTTGAGTTGCGATTCCTGAAACTGCAGGGCGTAGCCGAAAGCCGCGTTTGCCTCAGTGAAGACATCGCGATCGTATTGACGGCTGCTGAAGACGATCATTGAGATCGGCATCGAGTTGGCACCCCGTTGTCACGCAAACGTTTTAGTTAGCGATGGCACTCGCTGGATGGGCCATTGAAAGCCGGGCCAGGACACTGTCCGGAGCCTGCGGCACGCCGACTTCTCCGCCAGGACCCATATGCTCGAGCGTGTAGTCGATAAAAGCACGCGTCTTCGCTGGCAGATACTGACGTCCAGGATAAACGATCGACACCTTGACATCGGGGTCGTCGATTGCGTAGTCGCCAAGCACGCGCACCAGCGATCCGTCCTCCAGATCTTTCGCAACGACGCCTTCCGGAAGGATCGAGATGCCCATGTGCGCAAGCGTTCCGAGCCGCACCATCAGCGCGCTGTTGACCGTATAAACGGGCGCGAGCGTGACCTGGTCGGCACTGCCGTTGCTGCGATGCCGGAAGTGCCAGGTGGCGCTGCGCATCTCGCTCGGCAACGCAACGAACGAATGATGCAGCAGGTCGGCAGGTTGGCTGGGCGAGCCGTGCTCCTCGAGGTAAGCGGGCGTGGCGACCGGGATCAGCGTGTTGGTCGCGACCGGGCGTTCGACAAGCGCCGTGCTCGACACCATGAATGCGGTCACGATACCCACGTCGAAGCCGTCTTCGACCAGATCGACGTGACGCTCCGAAAGCGTAAGACGGACATTCACTTTCGGATAGACCTGCCGGAATCCGTCGATCAGCGGCGTAAGGGCCATTAACGAAAGCGATCCCGAAGCCACCACGCGCAGCGTGCCGCTGGGATCGCCCTCCGTATGGGCGACCATCGATTCCAGATGGTCGAGTTCCTCCAGTAGTGCACGGCACCCCTCGAGATAACGGGTACCGGCCTCTGTCAGTGAGAGGTTGCGAGTCGTTCGATTGATTAGCCGCGTACGCAAATGCGCTTCGAGCATCGCAATCGCCCGAGTGACAAGAGCGTTCGATACATCCAGTTGCTGCGCGGCCCGTCTGAAGCTCTCTGTTTCCGAGACTCGCACGAAAACCCGCATTGCATGAATCTGATTCATAACCCTTACCTCTCAGTGTCCTAAATAACGATGAACTGCTTCGCATATCACCCATGCGAGCAGCGTTTTTTTGATTTTCGGTATCGATCAACCGCATTGACACCTGTGCGGAATTGCAATATCTACTTTATTTCTTGTTTGCATTCCGCATTAACGTAAGACTTTCATATTTGCGGAGTCATTGCAATGAAAAATTACACTTAAGTGCTTTTTGGAATGGATCGTCAGATTTATGCATATTTTTGTTTCGCGGGCTGGACAGCGCCGATCAGTTTCTTGCAGTGCATTAAACGAAGAGTGGTTATTTTTGATCGAAACAATTGCTTAAGGCAGACAGTTGCTGGTTTCTGAACACGCGGAATGAGGTAAAACCGGCTCACGTTCCGTACTAAGTTCAGCTTCTCGCACAGTCACAAGAAGAGGCCCGTGTGACAATAAAATTCTTTTGAATCGGGCATGCCCAACTTGACAGGCTGCACGGACGCAGACGGCTCACTTAAAACTGTTTTAACCTGAAGGCGATAAAAATATTTAATCAAATCCTTAATTCGAATGGCGAGCCTTCTTTAATCGTTGCAAATCGATATTCAATCGAGGCGATAATTTCATGATATGGAACTTATTGGCGCGGCAACCCGAAATTGCTTTATTTGCCAGCTTGGCAATCGGGTTTTTCATCGGTTCTTTCAAGTTGGGCCCCATTCAGTTGGGAGGCGTGTGCGGAACGCTGATCGTTGCATTGATCCTGGGCCAGAGCGGCGCGCGGCTTTCGCCGGAACTGAAAAACATCGCTTTTGCACTGTTCATATTTGCGCTGGGTTTCACCGGCGGCCCGCAGTTCTTCGCCAACGTAGGGCGGGGCTGGCGTTACGGGCTTCTGTCGATTGTAGAAATTGTCGTCGTGCTTGGACTGGTGCTCGGCGCCGTTGCGCTGTTCAAACTGGATCGAGGGACAGCGGCCGGCCTCCTCGCGGGCGCGGCGACAGAATCCGCCGTGGTCGGCA
>NZ_JBSIPA010000269.1:0-8992 GCF_053574605.1 Caballeronia sp. M23-90
TGACCGACCTGCAGGCCATCCGCGCATCGCTTGCCGCGCCGGTCAAGGGGCTGGGCTTCGCGTTCGGGACATCGATTGCGGGCGTGGCGACATCGGCCATGCTGGGCTTGCTGTCCGCGTTGTGCCGCCGCGAACGGATTCAGGCGGCGCACATGCTCGACGTGAAGATCGCGACGACCTTGCGCATCTATTCGCAGACGCATCAGCGCGAGGAAGCGTTCAGGCTCCTGCAGCGTCAGGCGGAAGTCATGCCTGCGCTGGTTGATCGCCTGCAGGCGATGATGACCGCCATCGAACAGCAGAACCATGTTTTGAACGAGCGGCAGGTCGCGAACCAGGATGCGTTTCATGGCAGGACGGAGGCGACTTACACGCGCCTGGCTGCATCGGTGGAACGTTCCATGAAAGAGAGCGTCGCTGAAAGCGCCCGCGCCGCCGGTGCTGCGCTGCAGCCCGTCATGGAAGCAACAATGGCCGGTCTCACGCGCGAGTCGGCCGCGTTGCACACCAGCGTGACGACCGCCGTACAACGGCAACTGGATGGATTGTCGAGCGGTTTTGAATCGACGGCCACGAACGTTTCCGATATCTGGCATCAGGCGCTCACTGCGCATCAGCACTCCACCGAAGGACTGTCCGAGCATTTGCGTCTATCGCTTGACCGGTTCACCGAGACCTTCGAGCAACGCTCGATCAGCTTGCTTGACGGTGTCTCCACCCGGCTCGATGCAACCACGGCCGGCGTATCGGCAGCATGGCGCGATGCGTTGGCGCAGCAGGAGCGTATCGGCGAGAAACTGGCGCAACACAACGCGCATGCGCTGAACGCGGCGGCTGCGAGCTTCGAGCAGCATTCGGCGTCGCTGCTCGGCAAGGTCGACCAGTCACATTCGAACTTGCAGACGGAACTGGCTTCGCACGACGAAGCGCGGCTCGCCGCCTGGACCGGCCAGCTTGAATCGATATCCACAACGCTCAGCCGCGAATGGGAACAAGCCGGCGCGCGCACGGCGACCCGGCAGCAGGACATCTGCGACACACTGGCCAGCACCGCACGCGACATCTCCGCGCAGACGCAGGCGCACGCGAGCGACACCATCGGCGAGATTTCGCGGCTGGTGCAGGCGGCATCGGAAGCGCCGAAGGCCGCGGCTGAAATGATCGCCGAGTTGCGCATCAAGCTCTCCGACAGCATGGTGCGCGACACCGCCATGCTCGAGGAACGCAGCCGTCTGCTGGCCACGCTGGAAACCCTGCTCGATGCCGTCAACCACGCCTCGACCGAGCAGCGCACGGCTGTCGATGCGCTGGTCAGCACGTCGGCGGATCTGCTCGATCGCGTCGGCACCCGGTTCACCGATAAGGTGGAACAGGAGACCGGCAAGCTGAGCGGCATTGCGGCGCAAGTCACCGGCAGCGCGGTCGAGGTCGCGAGCCTCGGCGAGGCGTTCGGCGTGGCCGTGCAGTTGTTCGGCGATTCGAACGAGAAGCTCGTGGCGCACCTTCAGCGCATCGAAATCGCGCTCGATAAATCGCTCACACGCAGCGACGAACAGCTTGCGTATTACGTCGCGCAGGCGCGGGAAGTCATCGATTTGAGCGTGATGTCGCAGAAACAGATCATCGAGGACTTGCAGCAGATCGGCGGCAAGCGGACGTCTGCCGGAGCCGAAGCGGCATGAGCGAGGATATCGACGGCGGCGTCGAACCCGCAGCGCCGGTCTGGGCCGTCTTCGGCGACCTGATGTCGGTATTGCTGGGCGCGTTCATGCTGATCCTGGTGGGGGTCATCGGCGTGCAGTTGGAGCTTTCCAGCAAGCTGGAACGCGAGGTCAAGCAGCATCAGGTGGAAGCGCAGCGCCGCAAGACGCTCGAGCAAGCGCTCGCCGGGCCGTTGGCCGCGGGTCGCGTGACGCTGGTCAACGGGCGGATCGGCATCAATGGCAGCGTATTGTTTGCGCTCAACTCAGATCAGTTGCAGCCCGAAGGCCGGAAGGTGCTGAAGAGTCTGGCCGGACCGCTCACCGCTTATCTGCAGGCCAACGAGCAGATCCTGATGGTGAGCGGCTTCACCGATGACCGGCAACTGCGCGAAGGCAATCGCCGTTTCGCGGACAACTGGGAACTGTCGGCGCAACGCGCGCTGACGGTGACGCGTGCGTTGATCGATGAAGGTGTGCCCTCCTCATCGCTATTTGCAGCGGCGTTCGGCTCGCAGCAGCCAGTGGAATCGAATACGAACGATGCCGGGCGCGCAAAGAACCGCCGAGTCGAGATCGCGCCTGTGCCGAAACCATCGGCTGCAACGGTGAAGGCGCCATGAGCGATTTCCATGCAACGCTCGATGCCTGGCGCGAACGCGGCGCCGATCGGTTTGATCCGGTGCGCTTTCGGATTATCGAAGCGATGGAGCGGCGCGCGATAAACCATGACGGTGAAACACGGCGCGTCCTGAACGCGAGGTTAACCGAATTGATCGATGCCTTCGCCAGTGATCTTGCTGCAAACGCTCAACCGAAAGCGCCAGATGGCGAGTCCGCATCCGGACCGTTGAGCGGACTCATCGACTACCTGGCGAATACACGCGCGCCCGATGCTTATCCGGAAATGGCCGCGCTTGAATACTTCCGCGAGACGTGGAACAGGATCAGCACTGAAAGACAGTTCCGGCAATCGCTCGCGCAAGTACCCGGAAATGCCGGCCCGCTTAATTCGAGCAGCCTCGTGCATCGCGCGTTGTCATTGATGCGCGAGTTGTCGCCCGGGTATTTGCAGCAGTTTTTATCGTATGCGGACGCGTTGTCATGGCTCGAACAGATGAACACAGCGAGCGGCACCGCGGCTGACAAGGATGCGCCTCGGAGCGCGACCGCCAAGAAGACCGCTCGTGGAAAATCGCGAAGCGCCTAAAACGATTAATCAAGAACAAGAAACAAAACTGCCAATCAATTCGTGCAAGTCAACCCGATGTTGCGAACGGGAGACACGAATATTGAAAACCAGTCCCGCTTTTTAATCGACGGAAATATGATTGCGCCCGGACGACAAAATCGTTCATGGATCAGGGCCGTCAAAACCGGCCGGCGTTTATCTAAAAACTAAACATGCGGAGACACTGGTGAACAAAATCACTCGCGCCATTACCGGCGCATTCATCGCCATCGCGGCTCAATCTTCTTTTGCGCAAAGCTCGGTCACGCTGTACGGCATTGTCGATACCAGCGTACGTTATCTCACGAACGCGAATGCAAACAACGACAGCCAGGTAGCGATGGGCAACGGCCCGATCACCGGCAGCCGCTGGGGCCTGAAGGGTTCCGAGGATCTGGGCGGCGGACTGTCCACCGTGTTCCGCCTGGAAAACGGTTTCAACGTCTGGAACGGCCAACTGGCGAGCCAGAACACGCTGTTTAGCCGGATGGCGTATGTCGGGTTATCGAGCAACCAGTACGGCACCCTTACGTTCGGCCGTCAGAATACGCCGCTCTTCGATCAGCTTGGCAACGTCTATGATCCGCTGACCGTGGGCAACTACGATCAGGACGGCTGGCTGCCCGGCGCACTCGGCTACGGCTTGCGTTCGAACAACTCGGTCAAGTACAACGGCCAGTTCGGCGGCCTGAACGTGGAAGCCATGTACGCCTTCGGCAACACGGCGGGCAGCACGGGCGCGAACAACATGTACGGCGTAACCGCGTCCTACACGTTCAGCGGCCTGTCGCTCGATGCCGGCTTCCAGCAGAACAGCGACGCACAAAACCGCAAGTTCAACGTGGTCAACGTGAGCGCGGTCTATGCGTTTAGCACGGTCAAGGCTTACGCCGGCTGGCTGCACGCGCAGGACAATACCGGCATGGTCGACATCTTCATGTCGGCTGCGAACTCTCCCGCGGCGAGCTTTGCGGCCCCCGTAGCGAATACGAACCGCATCGACGACGGCTTCTACGCCGGCACCACATGGCAGGTAACTCCGCCGTTGCTGCTGACTGCTGCGGGCTACTACGATCACTCGCGCAATGCGCTGAACGCGGACGGAACCACGCTTGGCCGCGGGGTACGTTACTCGGGCGTGCTGCTTGCCGAGTACGCGCTGTCCAAGCGTACGGAAGTGTATGGCACGGTCGATTTCATCCACGGGACGGGCGCCGCGCAAGCGGACTTCCCGGGACGCAACAACCAGACCGGCGTTGCAGTCGGCCTTCGCAACATATTCTGACGTTTGTTCAGGCCCGGCTTGCTGCCGGGTCGTTACGCGCTAAAAGGAAAAACGGCGGGCACTCTGCAGTGCGCGCCGTTTTTTATTGAAGCGTGATTGGCTCGCTTGATACCCGCTTCACGCAGCCTCTGCAATTATTGCTCGCACTGCACATTCGGCCTTGGCACGACGATGATTGCCGGATACGTTCCCCGGTCGAGTTCCACGCGCGCGACGACGGCTATTGTCGCGTCGTCGACGTCATCGTAGACGCTGACTTTTTCGTGCCGGAAGCTCGTGAGGCCCGTACACGCCGACGCACGGCCTTCATCCGAAACCCGGCAATTGATCGGGTTGTCCGCAAGGTAGCGATACTTGTCGCGGTCCGGCAATGCGAGGTATTCACGGACGTTTTGCGCCGCTCCGCCAATGCCCGTGACATAGCCGATGGCGCACTCCTGCTTGGGCGCCTGGGCTATCGCGGCTGTGCTAGCAAGCAGAATGAGCGTCGCGATTGTCGATGCAAGGAGGTTTCTCATGGAGCCTTATAGGTGGATGATCGGGTCGATGTCATGAAGAAAGGAACGCATCTTGTTTTCGCGATTCCCCTTCCCCGGGCCGTCAGTTGAGCATCTTTTCTTCGGGGCGCAAAGTCAGGACGCGCACGCCGTTGCGAGTCACAGCGACAGTGTGCTCGAATTGCGCAGACAGTTGTCCATCGTCCGTAACGACTGTCCAGCCATCTTCTTCAGTACGGACGGCATGCCGCCCCTGGTTGATCATCGGTTCGATGGTGAACACCATTCCCTCCTGCAGCACCAGGCCCGTGCGCGGCTTTCCCCAATGCAGCACTTGAGGATCCTCGTGCATTTCACGTCCAATGCCGTGCCCGCAGTATTCCCTTACGACCGAATAGCCGTTTCTGCGTGCGTGCCGCTCGATGGCATGCCCCACATCGCCCAGTCTGCCGCCTGGACGAACCGCCTTGATTCCTTTCCACATGGCTTCGTAAGTCACTTGCACGAGCCGTCTGGCCAGCGGAGAAACCTCGCCGACAAGGTATGTCTTGCTGGAATCGGCAATAAAACCATTGGTCTCCAGCGTGATATCGAAATTGACGATATCACCGCTTTGCAACAGCTCGGCAGGGGATGGAACGCCGTGGCAAACCACGTTGTTGCGAGAGGAGTTGAGCGCGTAGGCATACCCGTACTGCCCTTTGCTTGCCGGGCGCGCATTGAGTTCATTCACGATGAAGCTGTCGACCAGATCGTTGACCTGCATGGTCGACATGCCGATCAGGCTCAGCCGGTCCAGATAGCCGAACACGTCCGCCAGCAGCTTGCCGGACTCGGCCATCAATGCGATTTCTTCTGGTCGCTTGGTCATGTCAACGCCACCTTCACCGGTTGCGATACGACGCCCGCCGCGCGCAATTCTCCCGCAACGATCTCGTTGAAACTCTGCGTTGGATTCATTTCGGATAACAAACCAATCTTGATCCAGAAGGCCGCTTGCGCGTTGATCGACCGGCACGACACGGCGCTTGCCTTGCGTATCTGATCGTGCAGATCATCGTCGATATTTACGATGCCCATGGCAACCTCTATATATGAAACATATATGGATCATATACTCCGTCGCCGTAATCGTGCAAGCGATCTGTGCGATTTGTCGGGGCGTCGACCCGGCCACTTCCAACCGAGCGATTGTGCACAAGGAATAAACAGAATGGTCCCGGTGTTGTTACCCATGAAATCGACCTTCCTGCAAACGCTCTTGCAAGCGCTCATGCAAGCGGGATGATTCATGGGCGCGCGTGCTAACAGGAAAAAGACAGGACTGCATGCCGGGCGTGTCTTACGGGTACCAGCATCAAAGGAGAACACTTTTGGCTTTCAGAAAATCTTTATCGACAACCAACCGCAAAGTGATAGATCGATTCGCTGTCGGGCTTGTCAGCGAAGTGTACGGACCACCTCTGATCCAAACGTTCGAGAGCGCGCAAATCCGCAGCGGGACGTCGATGGCAGCAGTACTTGGCCCTGATCAATCCAACGTATCGAGTTATTACGCACTCGGTACAAAAACCAGCGCCAACAGCTTGCGACCGTTCATGCGTGCACTCGTGGACGATAGCCATATGACAGGCTGGATCGCCGGGCACTTACTGAACGAAGAGATGGGAGGTTCAGGCGACACGGACGAAAATCTCACACCCCTGACGACCAAAGCAAACAGCGCTCATAAAGCGTATGAAGGCCATATAAAGAAAATGCTGCTGCAGTGTCATAGAATTGATCGCGATAACAAGGAAATCGACTATTGGTATGGCGTGCACTATAGCGTTGCAGTATCGACACGACCTGTGTTCCAGGATTTGATCGATACGTATGTAGCGTCACATATCTCGATTGAGTACAGGTATATCAAGATCAAAAAAGCAAAGTTTCCAGCATTGGAGATCGAGGAAATCGGGACGGGTGATCCGTTCCTGCAAATACTGAGGGTGGCCGGCCAGCCAAACTGTACGTCCCCGAATGCACTGAATGAGCAATGCAACCCGGGCAACACACGTTTCTCGGTTGAGATTCATAACGAAAACAACTGACCCCGCAAAAACGCAGGCGCTGTTGTGTGACTCGGGTCGGGACCTGGGATAACCAAGTCGCGCGTCGCGGGGCGGCAAACATGCTTCCCGGCTATTTTCGCTTTAGAAATAGCCGGATCTGTCGTTATCAAGCTTGTCACACTGTGACCGATCCAAAGCGCCTTGCCCCTCCACTCCAGTCTTCCACAAACATATGAAAACCTTGATTCTTGCGCTCGCTGCTGCGACTGTCACGTTGGTAACCATTGCGCCGGCGTCCGCCGCGCCGTATCACCATCATCGCGAATGCCATAAAGTCCGCGTTCATCATCACTGGGAGCATCGCTGCCGATAATCGATGATTGAGCTCGTAGACGTCAATCGCACGCGCTCGTGAACCCAGCCTTTTCAGCGCTGGGTTCAAGCCGGCCGAACGGCGTGGCGCGCCGGACTGCAAGTTGATCTGGTCGAGGGACGTGCTTACCCGCTGGTTTTCACCTGGGGTGAGAGGGCGCGCGTTGTGCCGTGCAGGCTAGCGCCGTGGAACGCCTGTCTTAGCGCCCGGTTTCGTTCATTTCGCTGCGAAGCAGGCCGATGATCCGCATGGTGTCCTGCATGACCCCGAGCTGTGCTTTTTGCCATTCCGGAGTACCCGTCACGAAGTCGTCGGGATTCCCTTTCCCCTGAGCCTTCCGAAGGACAGCGATACTCAGGTCAAACGCTTTTGTCTCACTGACTTTCCGCATCTTTAATCCCATCGTAATTTTGCGCCATCATCTTCCAGTTTGTCTGGCGTCTTTGGTGCGACACGCACCGGAACCTCTTCAAAGGGGCGGCCGATGCCATAGTGGCAGATGACCGCTATCAAGCGCACTCACTGAATAACGGCCGCGGCTGTAGAAACTTTAGGAAACACCGCAAATCGACTTTAGACGAACGGCTCAGAGATGATACTCAATGGCGGCCGCACGCTGAACGGTCGAGCCCACGGCCGCATTCCAGTCCGATCCACGTGCGAGCTCGACAAACGCGGTCAGGTAATCGATAGCCTGATCGGTTTCGCGCACGCCCAGGAAAATCTGCTTGGCGATCCCCTGCGCACCCAGCCGGACCGCGCTGACGGCCACCTTGTCCGCGTATTCCTCGACCAGCCAGCGCGGCAGCGCGGCGACCCCACGGCCGCTCGCGACCATCTGCAACATGATGTCGGTGGTCTCTATGACCTTGTGCCGCTTCGGCATGACGTTCGCCGGCATCAGGAACTGGTTGTAGATATCCAGGCGGTCGATCTCGACCGGGTAAGTGATCAGGACCTCGTCGGCGAGTTCATCGGCGAGAATGAAAGACGCATCCGCCAGCCGGTGCTTGCGCCCGACCACCAGCACCTGCTCGTAGTCGAATACCGGTTCGAAGCGCAAGCCGGGCTTTCTCAACGGATCGGGCGTGACCAGGATGTCGATGTCATAGCCAAACAGCGCACCGATGCCGCCAAACTGGAATTTCTGTTTGACATCGACATCCACGTCGGGCCAGCGCGCGAGATACGGCGACACCACCTTGAGCAGCCACTGGTAGCAAGGGTGGCACTCCATTCCAATGCGCAGCGTGCCCCGCTGCCCCAGCGCAAACTGCTTCATGCGTTCTTCCGCGTGTTCCATTTGCGGCAACACGCGGTTGGCGAGCGCGAGCAAGTATTGCCCCGCCTGCGTCAGCCGGAGATTGCGCCCGTCGCGCGTCCATACCGCCGTGCCGAGGTGCTGCTCCATCTTCTTGACGGTATGGCTGAGTGCCGACTGCGTCAGGCATAACACGCTCGCGGCGGCCGTCAGGGAGCCCTGACGGTCGACTTCGCGGATGATGGCCAGGTGCGTTCTTTCGAGCATCGTGGGTCCATGAAAGGAACTAATCGATCGATGAGAAATGACCATTATATTTCATGGACCATGCAAACTAAGATCGTGCCATTCATTCAAGGAGCGGCACATCTATGGTCACGACACACAATCTCGGTTTCCCGCGCATTGGCGCCAAGCGCGAACTGAAGTTCGGACTCGAGTCCTACTGGAAAGGCGAGTCGTCGCTCGAGGCACTCAAAAAGCTGGGCGCGGGGCTACGCCGCCGCCATTGGGAAAACCAGGCGGATCTCGACCTGGCGCCAGTGGGCGATTTCGCGTTTTATGACCAGGTGCTGGACATGAGCTTCGCGC
>NZ_JBSIPA010000026.1:0-31167 GCF_053574605.1 Caballeronia sp. M23-90
TGCGAAAAACCCTGACGCTCGCGATGAGTGCGCTCTTGCCGGGTGCATTTGCATCGAATGTTTCGCCAACAGAACTGACGACCATCTCCGTCAGCCTGCCCGTGCAGGCACGACACGCTCGGCCGCACAACCGGCGAGGGTTCTACGGCCGACTGGATCATGCAGCTTTCCTGCACGATCAGGCTGACGGAGATGGTCGTCAGTTCTGTTGGCGAAACATTCGATGCAAATGCACCCGGCAAGAGCGCACTCATCGCGAGCGTCAGGGTTTTTCGCAACATATCAGGTTCGGAGGTGGCGCCGGGCACGAAAAGCGCCGGACCGAATAGTGCAAACGGATCCGACGCAAAGAGACACTGCATGCTTAGTAACGGCGTCTTCCGTGAAAACTTTAGCCGTCTGAATGCAGCGGTGCCAGGGTAACCGGCATTCTCAGGGAAAATCCATCCCGCGGTGTTTTCTTCAGCGCAACGTCTTCAGCCATCCGGCGATTGCGTCGGCGGTCCAGACGGGATCGTCGTGGGGAAGATCGTGGCCGGCCCACGCGTGTTGCCTATGTTCGGCCTGCCACTGCTTCGCAATGCGCTCGGAACACACCGCTTTGACAAGATGATCCATCTTCGATGACAACAGCAGCGTCGGACACGCCGGCGCCTGCTCGCCGGCACGAAACCGCGCAGCGGCCCAAAGCTGCCGCAATGCGTTTTTCGCGCTTACGGGCGCGACCCGGCGGATCGTGGTCCACACGGCGAGGTCATCGTCGAAGGTGTCCGTGCGGTTGCATGTCACGCCGTGGATGATGCCTTCGCATCGCAGCGGATCGTTCCACAGGGCGGCCGCGCGCAGCAATTGCGGCCATGCGGCAAGTTGCAGGCGTTCTTGCATGGCCGCGAACGGGCGCATGCTCGTGTTGATCAACACCAGGCGTTCGATATCCTCTGGATATCGTTGCGCCCAGTCGGTTGCGACCATGCCGCCAAGCGACATCGCGAGCAACCGGTAGGGCGGTTTCAGTCCTGCTGCGGCTGCGCGCGAGCGCACGAAAATGGTCATGTCGGATACGTTGAGGTGCGCAGCCAGTACGCTTTCGCGGCCATTTCCAGGCAGGTCGAGCAGCGTGACCTGATCGCCGGGCCGCGCTGCTTCAAGCCGCAGATGCTCCAGGAACTTGCCCCAGTGGCGCCCCTCGCGCGTCAGTCCACGCAGCAGGATCCAGGCGTTCATCGCGATGACTTGCGTTGCCAGTGTTCCATCGCGCGCTCGAGGATGGGGGCGCGCGCATCGCCTTCAGGCATCCATCTGTTCGATGCAAATGCCGCGCGTGTCAGGAAATCGAAAAAATTCGCGTGACGACGCAGCACCCGTTCCACGCGATGCGCCTTGATGGGATTGAACATGCCGAGACGCGAAAAGAGCTGGCGCGGATTCTTGCGGATCCAGCGCCATGAGCCGAGTTCGAGAGTCATTGGCAAGAAGACGTTGGACGGCGGCGTCTGGTCATACGCGCAATCCCACAAGTCGCCATGAAGCAGGTATTGATGGCTCTGCGGCTCGAACGCATAACCGTGATGCGGGTACGCCTGTTCGAACATGACCTTGAGCTGGTACATCTCCGGAAGATGCGGCATCTGCTTTTGCGTGCGCGCGTACGGAAACCAGATGCTGTCGTCCCAACCGTAGCCCGAGTGACAATCGAGCGCGAAGCTGAGCGGACGGTTCATCAGTTCGTGCTTGACGACTCCAAGCAGCGCTTCGCTTTCGACTTCGAGCGCGGTGTCACGCGCTCCGCGATACCACGGCAGCCACGAACCGATCCGCTGCCCGCCCGCCAGGAATGGCACACGGCCCTCCGCGTTTTGCGGTGCATTGCGCATCAGGTCGACGCCGTTAGGGTTCGACCGCGTGTTTGCCCACATGCCGCCAGGATTGACGATCGGCATGAAGACGAGCCGCACCGATTGCAGTTGCTGAAGCAGCAGTTCGTCCCATTCGAGGCGGCGCAGCAGTGCACGCATGTAGTCGAGAATGAGTTGCGTGCCGATACGCTCCAGCCCGTGCACGCCGCCAAAAAAGCCGATGGCGGGCGCTTGCGGATCTTCCGAGCCGATGCTTGCAGTCAGGATAGGGAAGGTGCGTGCGCCCGCACGCACCTCGCCGACCGTGCGAGTTTGCAGACGTTTCGCGCCTGAACTCAGGATGGCGTTTAGATCGTCGAGCTCCGTAAAGCTTTCGGACGCCACGCGTAAAGTACTCATGCCACGGCCCGGTTAATTGAATCAGGACTTGACTGGCCTGCCCGTCTTGACGGTCTCGACGGCAGCAACCGCAGCGGTAAGCTGTTCGATATTCGCAGCCTCGAGTATGAGCAGTCCGGCGCGCAACAACTCGCCTTTTTTTACATGCACGCCGTTCGCGAGGCATTTTTGTTTCAGCGCGGCGATCTTGTCGTAATCGGATTTCGGCATCGTGAAACTGTCGCGCACGACTTTTTCCTTCTTCGCGCGCTTGGGCTTTTCGTGGGTGTCGGGCTCAGCGGGTGCTGTTTTGACTTTCGACTTGACCGGCACTTTCACGGCTTTCGCCTGGACTTCAGTGGCGGCTTCCACGGCTTTGGCGCTTGCCTTGCGTTTGCTGACCGCAACAGGCGCTGCAGGAGTGGTTTCGATCGGCGTGGCGTTCAAAATTTCAGCGGCTTTCTTGCTTGGGCTCTTCGTGGTGGATGCGTGCATGAGGTCTCCGGAAAAATAATAGTACAAACAGTATATACGGTTTATTTCCCTGTTCAAAAACCGCTGCTCGCGATAACTGGGCGGCACGTGTGCCGGATTACTGCCATCATTGGGAACGTTTGTTGCCTGATGCCTTGCTGTCCAGGTCACCCCGTCCACCTTCTTTTCATTCAAATTTCCCATGACGAATCGCGCACTTATAGTTGGAGTCAGCGGCATCGCGGGCAGTAATCTCGCGGACCGGCTCATTGAATCGGGCTGGGAAGTCCACGGACTTTCACGCGGCCGCACGCCCGTTTCGGCGAACGTCAAGCCGGTTACTGCCGATCTGACGTCGGCGGAATCGGTCAAGGCGGCGCTCGAGGAAATCGATGTCACGCACGTATTTCTCACCACATGGGCGCGTCAGGCGACCGAGAGCGAGAACATTCGTGTGAACGGCGCCATGGTGAGCAATGTGCTCGATGCGCTGGAGCAGGGTCCATCGAAGCTCGAACACGTCGCGCTCGTCACCGGGCTCAAGCATTATCTCGGGCCGTTCGAGGCATACGCAACGGGCGCCGTGCCCGACACGCCATTTCGCGAGAGTCAGGGTCGTCAGGACGTCGATAACTTCTACTACGAGCAGGAAGATCGCGTATTCGCCGCAGCGAAGCGGCAGGGCTTCTCATGGAGCGTGCATCGTCCGCATACGATCATTGGCTTTGCCATCGGCAACGCGATGAACATGGGTACGACGCTCGCGGTGTATGCAACCCTCTGCAAGCATTCGGGGCTGCCGTTCGTGTTCCCCGGCTCGCCGATGCAATGGAACGGCCTCACCGATATGACAGATGCACGTATGCTGGCACGCCATCTCGAATGGGCCTCGACCACGGACGCGGCAAAGAACGAAGACTTCAACATCGTGAATGGCGATGTGTTCCGCTGGAAATGGATGTGGTCGCGGATCGCGGAGTACTTCGGCGTGGAACCCGTTCCCTTCGATGGCGAAGTGCGGCCGCTCGAAAGCCGGATGCAGGAGAGTGCGGCGCTATGGAAGGAGATCGCCGGCCGCTTCGACCTTGTGGAAAGCGATATCACCAAGCTTGCATCGTGGTGGCACACCGATGCAGACCTTGGCCGTCCGATGGAAGTCGTCACCGACATGGCCAAGAGCCGCAAGCTCGGGTTCCTTGATTTCCAGCCTACCGATGAATCGTTTTACGATCTGTTCGACCGGCTGAAGGTACAGAGGATCATTCCTTGACCGTGGCGGCATAGAAAACCGCGCCCGGTTCATGATCGAGCGCGGTTTTTCGTCGACCCGTGAACAAGCTCAAGCCGCTTCCAGTTGCGATACGGCGGAAGCCCTCAGCAACACCGGAATGGATTTCGACGTAGGCGTTCCGGCGCCATCGGCGACGCTCGACAACGGCACGAGCGGATTCGTTTCCGGATAATAAGCGCCAAGACACCCTCGCGGAATGTCGTACTCCACGAGCAGGAAACCATCGGCTCGACGCTTCACATTGTCGTCCCAGACGCTCGTGATGTCCACGCGCTGCCCCGCTTCGAAACCCAGCATCTCGATGTCCAGCGCGTTCGCAAACAGCACGCGGCGCTGGCCATACACGCCGCGATAGCGGTCATCGAGACCGTAGATGGTCGTGTTGTACTGATCGTGCGAGCGCGTTGTCATCAGTGTCATCAAACGCTCGCCATGCATGTGGCGTGCGCGGTGAATCGGCGAATCCAGGTCGATGGGATTCACGAGGAACTGCGCCTTGCCCGTCGGCGTATTCCACACGCGTTCACGCGATGCCACGCCGAGATGAAAACCGCCCGGATGCTTCAGGCGTTCGTTGTAGTTCTCGAAGCCATCGATCACCTTTTCAATGCCATCGCGAATCAGCGCGTAGTCGTTTGCGTTTGCAAGCCAGTCGACTTTCGCGCTGCCAAGCGTCGCGTGCGCCATGCGCGCAACGATCGCGATCTCGGACAGCAGGTTTGCCGATGCCGGCTTGTTCATCCCGTACGAGATGTGGACCATGCTCATCGAATCTTCGACACTCACACCTTGCGCCACGCCGTTCTGCATGTCGATCTCGGTGCGTCCGAGCGTCGGCAGGATCAGCGCGTCGCGGCCATGAATCAGGTGACTGCGGTTGAGCTTCGTCGTGATATGCACGGTCAGGTCGCAAGAACGCATGGCTTCCCAGACGCGTGGCGTATCAGGCGTGGCGATCGAAAAATTGCCGCCGAGTCCAATGAACACCTTCACGTCGCCGGCGAGCATCGCTTCAATCGAGCGCACCACGTCGTAACCATGTTCGCGCGGCGGCTCGAAGTCGTAAGCGGCGCCAAGGCGATCCAGGAACGCTTGCGTCGGCCTTTCTTCGATACCCACAGTCCGGTCACCCTGCACATTCGAATGTCCGCGCACCGGGCACAGGCCCGCGCCGAGCTTGCCGATGTTGCCGCGCATCATCATCAGGTTCGACAGGATCTGCACGGTCGGCACGGAATTCTTGTGCTGTGTGAGGCCCATGCCCCACGTTGAAATCACGGCGCGGCCGCGCACGTAGATGTCGGCGAGTTGCAGCACGTCTTCGATCGGCACGCCGGATTCCGCGACGATGGCGTCCCAGTCCTCAGCGCGAAGATCGTCGGCGAAGGCATCAAAACCTACCGTATGTTCTTCGATGAAATCCACGTCGAGCACGCGCTGCAAGCCTTGTTTCAGGGCTTCGTCGTCGAGTTCGATCACGCGTTTTGCCACGCCCTTGATCAAGGCGAAGTCGCCGCCGATCTTCGGGCGGATGAAAACCGAGCTGATCTTGGTGCTACCGCCGGTCAGCATCTCCACCGGATGCTGCGGGCTTGCAAAACGTTCGAGACCCCGTTCGCGCAGCGGGTTGATCGACACGATGGTCGCGCCGCGCTTCGCGCATTCGCGCAATTCGCCAAGCATGCGCGGGTGATTCGTCGCGGGATTCTGGCCGAACAGAAGCAACGTATCGGCGTGTTCGAAGTCCTCGAGCGTAACGGTTCCCTTGCCGACGCCAACGGTCACGGGCAAGCCGCGGCTCGTGGCTTCGTGGCACATGTTCGAGCAATCAGGGAAGTTGTTGGTGCCGTACATACGCACGAACAACTGGTAAAGAAACGCAGCTTCGTTGCTTGCGCGGCCGGATGTATAGAACGCGGCGCGGTCGGGGTTGTCGAGGCGATTCAGATGCTCGGCGATCAGCCCGAACGCGTCGTCCCACGAGATGGGGACGTAGCGGTCGCGGGCGGCGTCGTAGACGAGCGGATCGGTGAGGCGTCCGTGCTGTTCCAGCTCGTAGTCCGACTGCGTCATCAACGCTTCGACGGTGTGATCCTCGAAGAATGCAGGCGTGACGCGTTTGCTCGTGGATTCGGCGGCGACGGCCTTCACGCCGTTTTCACAGAACTCGAATGTGGATGCATGTTCGCGATCCGGCCAGGCGCAACCGGGGCAATCGAAACCGTCGGGCTGGTTCTGGCCGAACAGCAACCGGTAATTGCCGCCGGAGACCTTTTCTTTCAGCAGGTTGATGGCGACGTACTTCAACGCGCCCCAGCCGGCGGCGGGGTGCGTGTACGGCTCGATACGGGGTTCTGGCTTTTTCATGTCATTTAACCGCTTGTGCAGGAGGCTGTACGCCAATGACAAGAGGTTACTGTGTTCCACGGAGCGTGCGGTACACAAAAAATCGGATGCGCAAGGAGTACAGTTGCAGACTCAGGACTTTCAAGGCGGTTTGCATCGTGTTGCTTTACGAAAAGCTTGCGGCTGAGGTCGAAGAAGCCATGCGGCGCGGCGTGTTCGCGGTTGGCGAACGCGTGCCTTCCGTGCGTCAGGCGAGCACGCAGTACGACGTCAGCATCAAGACGGTCCTGCGCGCGTACGCTTTGCTGGAAAGCCGCGGTCTGCTGGAGACGCGACCACAGTCCGGCTACTTCGTGCGCGAGATGCCGGCGGCGAAGGCTGAACCGCCTACAGCATCGCAGCCGCCGGCGGTTGCATCGACGGTCGATGTCAGCCGCCTCGTACTCTCCACACTGCGCTCCATCCGCTCGGAGGACGCCACGCCGCTCGGCTCGCCGTATCCGGACCCGTCGCTGTTCCCGTGGCGCAAGATCAACCAGTTGGCGAACGCCATCGCCCGGCGGCATTCGAGCTGGAATCTGATCGATGACCTGCCGCCCGGCAATCCCGAATTGATCCGCCAGATCGCGCGGCGTTACGCGGAGAACGGCGTACCCGTGGACCCGGACGAGATCGTCATCACGGTCGGCGCAACCGAGGCCATCAACCTGAGCCTGCAGGCCGTCGCCAAACCCGGCGACACGGTCGCGGTCGAGTCGCCGACTTACTACGCAATGCTGCACGCGATCGAGCGCATGGGAATGCGCGCCATCGAAGTGCCGACGCATCCGTCCGAAGGAATCGATATCGATGCGTTGGCGAACATCATCGGCGAGCATGAAATTTCGGCGTGCATGGTCATGCCGAACTTCCAGAACCCGCTGGGTTTCGTGATGTCCGATACAAACAAAAAGCGCCTAGTCGCGTTGCTCGCGACGCACGAGATTCCGGTGATAGAAAACGACGTGTACCAGGAGCTCTACTACGGCGATGCGCGTCCGTCCGCGCTCAAGAACTTCGATAAGAAAGGCCTCGTGCTGCATTGCGCGTCGTTTTCAAAGAGCCTGACGGCGTCCTACCGGATCGGTTGGGCGATGCCCGGGCGCTACAGGCGGCAAGTCGAGAAGCTCAAGTTTCTCAACACGCTGACGACGCCTTCGGTGCCACAAGTCGCCGTGGCGGATTATCTGAGGCAGGGCGGCTACGACCATCATTTGCGCCACGTTCGCCGTGTTTACCGGCAACAGGCCCGGCTCATGATCGCCACCGTGCTGCGCTTTTTTCCGGCGGGCACCCAGACTTCCGAGCCGATGGGCGGCTACGTACTGTGGGTCGAACTTCCGTCCAGCGTCGATTCAATGAAGCTTTATAAAGCGGCGCTCGATCGCGGCATCACAATCGGTCCCGGGACGATGTTTTCATCGCGCGATGCGTTTCGCCATTTTATCCGGCTCAACTACAGTTATCCTTGGAACATACAAACAGAAGCCGCGTTGAAAACGCTAGGCGAACTGGCCGACAGCATGGCCGGCAGGAGACAGCATGAACGATGAAATCGATCCGGCGCTGATCGCGATCCTCACGCAGTTGTGGCGCGCCGCGGAAGAATCGCCCGCGCGGGCGTGGTCGCTCGCGAAGTTATCGAAGCAGTCCGGCTTGCCGATGAGCAGCTTGCGCCGCCAAATCACGGCGCTATCGGATACGGGTTTGCTCGACACCACACCGAGCGACGCAGGCGTGCCTGCAGTGGCCCTGACCGATGCCGGCAAGGATCTCTGTGCGCAGTTGTTTGCACGAGGGACCGAACCGGGGCTCGGCGAACCTTGATGCACTGCCTGATCCAATGAAAGCGCCTCCTGCCCATGCATGCAAAGTCCTTGGCTCTCCATGGACCAGCGTGTATTGCACCGATATAGAGAGCGCCTGTCACTTCGGCAAGCACTGGCACGCGACCTATGGTCTCGGTTATCTGGAGAGCGGCGCGCAAAGCTCGGCGAGCGGGCGCGGTCAGGTCGACGCATTTGCCGGCGACCTGATCACGACCAACCCCGGGGAGGTCCACGATGGCCGGCCACTCGGCGGCGCCTCGCGTCGCTGGCGCATGGTGTATCTCGAGCCTGAGACGGTTGCATCAATGTCACTTGACCAGCATCCGGTCGCGCTGACGCGTCCGGTGATTCACGACCCACGGCTTGGCATCGCGCTTAAGACGCTGTTGGACCGGATCGAAAACTTCGACGCCACACACGGTTCGAGCGGCGCGGACGCACTGGCGTGCGAAGAGTCGCTCGCCGAGACCTGCATGCTGTTGCTGAATGGTCATTCCACGGCGCGCATCGAGCGTGAGACTGCTCACGATGTCAGCCGTGTGCGTGATCGTCTTGCCGATGAAGCGCTCGACCCGCCCACGCTCGGCGAGCTGGCGCTAATGGTCGGCCTGAGCAGGTTTCAGGTGCTGCGGCGATTTGAAAAGATGTACGGCGTGCCGCCTCACGCCTGGTTGTTGCTGCAACGTGCGGAACGCGCACGGGCTCTCATACGGGACGGCGCGAGTCTCGTCCAGGCTGCGGCCGACTGCGGTTTTGCGGACCAGAGTCACATGACCCGCATCTTTGCGCGCCACTTCGGATTCACGCCGGGCGCGTGGCAGAGAACCCTCCTTCAATCGCGCCGCAATTTCATTCAAGACGGGCGCTGACGCAGACCCGAAACTAGGCGGACCGAAAAGGAGGTCTGGTTTCATGACTGCATACGTACACGGTTATCTATCGCAAGAGAACAGCCGGCTGCACGATCAGGCGAGGACGCTGGTCGACTTGCTGCATGCCGATACCATTTATCCGGCCGGCGCGACCGTGCTGGAAGCAGGGTGCGGGGTTGGTGCACAGACAGTCACGCTGGGGCGCCAAAGTCCGGATGCACGCTTTGTATCGGTGGACATCAATGCGGAATCCGTCGAGGAGGCGAGACGCAAGACAGAAGCCGCGCAACTCACGAACGTGCGGTTTCATCATGCCGATATTTTTGCGTTGCCGTTCGAGGCGGATTCCTTCGATCATGTGTTCGTCTGCTTCGTGCTGGAACATGTCGCGAAGCCGGTCGAGGCGTTGACGCGGCTCAAACATCTGCTGAAACCCGGCGGCACGATCACGGTCGTGGAAGGCGATCATGGCTCGGCGTTTTTTCATCCGGATAGCGCTGAAGCGCGTGCAGCAATTGCGTGTCAGGTCGCATTGCAGCGGCAAGCGGGCGGCAATGCGTTGATCGGCAGGCAGCTTTATCCCCTTCTGTTTGACGCCGGTTTTGGCAACCTCCGCGTATCGCCACGATTGGTGTACGCGGACGCGAGCCGCCCCGAACTGGTCGATGGATTCACGCGAAAGACCTTCACCGCGATGATCGAAGGCGTGCGCGAACCCGCCATATCCGCTGGACTGATCGACCCGCGAGTGTTCGACCGCGGCATCCAGGATCTTTATCGTACGGCGCAAGACGACGGCGTGTTCTGCTACACGTTCTTCAAGGCTGTCGGCGTCAAATAGAACGACCGCCCGGCCGCGTTAATCAATTCACGCATCTTTCGATAGCAGAAAAATGCATTACCGTCATGACGCAGCCATCACCTACGGCGAACAGCTCATTCCGGCGATACGCAAGCGCATCGCCGAACTGGACCGCAAAAGGTTCGCAGCTTGCCGTGTTCTTATAAACTGTTTCCGGGCAATCAATCAAACCGTGCTTGGCAGGAAGAAACGATGGACGTACAGATTCGGGACATGGTACTTGACGACTACGACGCGGTGCTCGCGCTGTGGCGCGAGACACCGGGCGTGGACATTCGGCCGGTGACTGACAGCCGGGAAGGGATTGGACGCTTGCTGGCGAGGAATCCGGGGTTGAGCGTTGTCGCGTTCAATGCCAACACGATGATCGGTTGCGCGCTCGCCAGTCACGACGGCCGCCGGGGTTTCTTGCAGCACGTCGTGGTCGCGCCTGTTGCGCGAGGCCAGGGCGTGGCGCGCAAGATGATCGATATCTGCGTGGAGCGCTTAAGAGAACATCACCTGGGGTGGGTGCATCTGGACGTCGTCGTCGATAACGAATCAGCCAGCGCGTTCTGGCTCAAGGCCGGCTGGCATCCGGTCGAGACGTTGACGCGGTTTTCGCGGAAGCTTTAGGCCGAATTCAGGCCGAACGCAAAGCGCAACGGCCTGAAGAAAAACAATCAGCAAGCAGTAGGCTTGAGCCGTTCCACTTCCAGCCCAAACACAGGGCGCAGCCGCGTCCCGACCACGTTGCCGAAGAACGCTGCAACGAGCCACAGCCAGCCGTGCAGGCTGCCCGAAACAATGCCGCTGAAATATGCGCCGATATTGCAGCCATAAGCGAGCCGCGCGCCATAACCGAGCAACAGCCCGCCGATGATCGCCGCGACCAGCGAGCGCAACGGCAAGCGCCATACCGGCGCGTAGCGGCCTGCAAGCCCCGCCGCCATCATTGCGCCGAGAACAATGCCGATATCCATCACGGACGTCACATCACGCGAAACGGGCGCGGCGAGCGCAGCGGCGTTCGCCTTGCTTGCCCAGTACGGCCAGCTCGCGACATCGAATCCGATCGCCGACGCCGCCTTCGCGCCCCACAACGCGAACGCCGACGTAATGCCCCACGGCCTCCCCGAAAGCGCGAGCGTGGCGAAGTTGAGCAACGCGAGCGCAATTGCGCCGGCAACGAGCGGCCATGGCCCATGCAGCCACGGCGATGCATGCGGCGGTTGCGTATGCGCGGCGACAAGACGGCCATGCCGCCGTTTTTCGACCACGACCGTGATCCCCGCAATGGCAGCGAACACAACCCAGTTGAGCACGAGCGCCGGCCCCGCGCCGAGCGACTTCACGAGCGAAACGGGTTGCAGCGACGGCAACGCGGTCCAGAACGGCATATGCGCGGTGGCGACGACCGAGCCGACGATAAACGCCACGAGCGTCACGATCATGCGCGTGCTGCCGCCCCCGACGGTGTACAGCGTGCCCGATGCACAGCCGCCGCCGAGCTGCATGCCAATACCGAAGATGAACGCACCGAAGACCACCGACGTGCCGGCCGGCGAAACCAGTCCCGTGACCGGCATGCCGAACAGCGACCCGGCCGCGAGTGCTGGGAAGAACAACGTAACGCCGACTGCGAGCATGACCATTTGCGCGCGCAGGCCGGCGCCGCGGCCATCGGCAATAAAGACGCGCCACGCCGACGTAAAACCGAACGCCGCGTGATAAAGCGTGACGCCGAGCAGCGCGCCGACGATATACAACGCGGCCTGACGGCCGTTGACGGCTTGCGCGAGATACAGCGCGCCGGCAAGAATGAGAAGCGCGGCAATGCCGAGCGGCTTGGGATCGACGCTGAAATGGCGCGATACCGGTGAGGCTAGATCGGACATTCGATGCTCCGCGAGGTTTGCGAAAACGGGCATTTTCTCGCGTTTGGGAAAAGTGCGGGGTTAAAACCCTCGTGAAGCACACACCTTTACGGCCGCGTGTTGAGCGTTGGCCCCGACCTTCACGCATCCGGCAAACCCGGAATACTCACGCCGCCGGCCTGCAGCAGCAAAACCATGTTGAGCGCCAGCACAGCAACGGCCGCAACAATCGATGCCGCTCTGACGAGCGTTCTATTCTGATAATGGCCCATGACCTTCTTGCTGCACGTGAACCATACGAGCGCGGCCATTGGAAACGGTAACGCGAGACTCAGCACGACCTGACTCATGACCAGCGCCTGCGTGGTGTTCACGCCCATCCAGACGACGACAAAGCTCGGAATCATCGTCAGCGCGCGGCGTAGCCACAGCGGAATGCGGAACCCGACGAACCCCTGCATGATCATCTGCCCCGCCATGGTCCCGACGACAGAACTCGATATGCCCGACGCGATCAGCGACAAAAGGAAAATGCCGGCCGCGGCAATCCCCAATAACGGCGCTAGCGTGTGGTACGCCGTTTCGATCTCGGCCACTTCCGGATGACCCGAATGAAACGCGCCGGACGCCATGATGACCATCGCAATGTTGATCATGCCGGCAATGGTCAAAGCAATGACCACTTCCACGTTCGAAAACAGAATGATCTTCTTGCGCTCGACTTCCGTGCGCGCAGGCAGGCGCCGTTGCGTCAGACCCGAATGCAGGAAAAGCGCATGAGGCATGACCGTCGCGCCGATGATGCCAACCGCGATGGTGACCGCCTGCGCGTCCGGCAGCGATGGCGAAAAGAGGTGCAAGCCGACTTTCGCCCAGGCGACAGGCGTAATGAACAGCTCCGCCAGATAAGACAATCCGATGATTCCCACCAGCGCACCGATCACCAGTTCAAGCGGCCGGTAACCCGCTTTCTCGAACATCAGCAGGCCGTAAGTGATGACAGCCGTCACCACCATGCCGATCAGGATCGGCATGTGAAACAGCAAGCTAAGGCCAATAGCGCCGCCGAGGAATTCCGCGAGATCGGTCGCCATGGCGGCAACTTCGCTAACGGCCCACATGAGATAAACCAGCGGCTTAGGAAAATTATCCCGGCACAATTCGGCTAGGTTCTTCCCGGTGACGATGCCGAGCTTTGCAGAAAGCGCCTGGAATAACATCGCGATCAGATTCGCAAGCAACACAACCCACAACAATCCATAGCCGTAGCGCGCGCCTGCTTGAATATTGGTCGCGAAATTACCCGGGTCCATATAAGCGACGGAGACAACCACCGCCGGTCCCGCGAACGGAAGCAGGACAGCCAGGCCCGTGCGCCGGCCGTCGAGCACTTCCTGCATCGCACGCGTGGTGCTTTCGCTCATCGATCGACTAGTTTCGTTGCGCGCCCGGTCATCCATTAATCAACTCGATACGTTAGAGATAAAGGGTTTGCGTAATTGCGACCGGTATCCGGCTGTCTTCTTGCTATCAGGCGGCCGCACCAGCATGTCACGCGCGATGCTTCAATGGCTTAAGATTGCGCCGCTAAGCTAGGTTATTGGCCCTTAGCAAATGATCTGCCGTCTTTTGAGCTATCAAAACACATTTTTGGTCCTCCCGAACCTCCTCGAATTAAATCCTTTCAATATGCGTCGAACTGCAATCAGAAACCTTTCAATGATGACGCTGGCATCCGTACTGGCCTCCAGCGCTGCATTCGCCGCGATCGCCCCGGATTCAAAAGTCATCGTGCTGGATTCCGGCGAGGCGAAACTTACGCTTATCGATGAAGCCGCACGCAAGGTCGTCGGCACGCAACCGACAGGCAAGGAACCGCATCACCTGATGATCACGCCCGATGGCAGTTCGCTCATCGTCGCAGATTCCGTGTCGAATGATCTGATCTTTCTGGACCCGCATGACGGCAAGGTGCAACGGCGCCTCGAGGGGATCGAGGACCCGTACCAGCTCGGTTTTTCTCTTGACCATAAATGGTTCGTTACGGCGGGCTTGCGCCTGGACCGGATCGATATCTACAAATACGACGGCCACGACCTGACGCTCGCCAAGCGTGTGCCGCTCGCGAAGACGCCTAGCCACATGACGTTTTCATCGGATGCGCGAACGGTTTTTGTCACCTTGCAGGATTCCGGTGAACTCGCCGCCATCGACCTCCCGACGCAAACGGTGAAGTGGAAAATGCCCGTGGGCAACACGCCGGCAGGATTGTGGATGACGCCCGGCGACAAGGAATTGCTCGTGGGCATGACTGGCGAAGACGATGTCGCCGTGGTCGACTGGCACAAGCAGCAAGTCATCAAACGCATTCAGACGGGCAAGGGCGCGCACAACTTCCGCAATCTGGATGACGGCAAGCACATTGCCGTGAGCAATCGCGTGGCGAGCACGATCAGCATCATCGATTACACGACGCTGCAAAAAACCGCCGATATCACCGGTCTCCTGCCCGGACCGGACGACATGGAACTGGCGGCGGATCGCAAGACCTTGTGGGTCGGGTTCCGCTTCGCGCGTCATGTTGGCGTGATTGACCTGAACACCAACAAGCTGGTCGATACCATCGCTGTCGGCCGCTCGCCGCACGGAATCTTTTTTGCCAATCGCGCACCCGTGTATGCACCGAATCCGGATTGAGCCACACCGCAATGATTGAAGAGGCAGGAGAGCGTTTGCATGGTTACTGAAATTCTCGCTCAACTCGACAACGCGGTGGGCAGTTTGCAGACGCTGCTTTACGTCGATGTTGTCCAGCCGATTTTCTTCAAGGTCGGCTTGATGGGCTACGACGAAGACACTTACGACGCGCTTTATTGGGTCATCATCGGCGCGCTGGAAGTGCTGGCGACGTTCGCCATTCTGCGGCCGCTCGAAGCGCTTCGTCCCATTGAGACATGGCAGGACAGGAAGGCGGTTCGTTCAGATGTTTTTTATACGTGGATAGCGAAGCTCGGCATCATCAACCTGGCGTTCTTTTTCCTGCTGACGCCCGTGTTCAATCATTGGCAAAGCCTGATGGTGATCCACGGCGTTCCGAATCTCGAGGTCGACAGTCTGTGGCCCGGCGTGACCGATCAACCGGTTGTGTCGTTCGTGATCTATCTGATCGTGCTGGATTTCGCGGGCTACTGGTATCACCGTTGGCAACACCGCTTTGGCGTGTGGTGGGAATTGCATGCGGTTCATCACAGCCAGCAGCAAATGTCGCTCTGGGCCGACGACCGCAATCATTTCCTCGATGACATCATTCAGGCCGCGTTCTTCGCGAGCATCTCGCTCTTCATTGGCGTGGAGCCGTCGCAGTTCGTCGTGCTGGTCGCGCTCAGCAATGTGCTGCAAAGCATCCAGCACGTGAACGCCCGCTTGCCATTCGTGCCCATGCTCGACCGCGTGCTCGTAAGTCCGACGTTTCACCGGCGTCATCATGCGATTGGCTATGGTCACGAAGGTACGCGTTATGGCTGCAACTTCGGCGTGCTGTTTCCGTGGTGGGACATGCTGTTCAAGACGGCTTCATGGAATCGCGCGGTCGAACCGACAGGCATTCGCGATCAGTTGCCGGCGCCGGACGGCCGCGGGCGCGATTACGGAATGGGCATGTGGGCGCAGCAATGGCATGCGTTCGCGCGGATTGCGCAGCGAATGCGTTCCGAATAGTTTTAATGCGGCTTGAACGCCGCGCCGCATCACACAACGCCATACGCTTCGCGCATGGCGTTTTTTTATTGGCGCCGTCAAAACGTCAGCCCAATCATCTTTACACGATTTTTACACCCGCAGCAGTTCTCTTTGCCAGCCGTTTACACACGATCAACTAACCTTCAGCACGTCCAAATCCGCTACGGGAGATCAAAACAATGGACCTGCTTTATATCGCCGGCATCATCGCCTTCTGGGCTTTATGCGCGGCTCTGACCATCGGTTGCGACAAGCTGCGTCGCGCTCCAGGAGGCCGCCCATGACCACCTGGATGCTGGTGCTGGCCGGTGCCTCGACACTGCTCTTGTTCGTGTACCTCGTGTACGCATTGCTGCGTGCGGAGGATCTGGAATGAACGCCAATAACGTGTTTCAAGCGGGCCTTTACATTGTCGTACTGATCGCGCTCGCGGTTCCCATCGGCCGGTACATAACCGGCGTGCTCGACGGTTCGTCCGTAGTGGTTCGCCGCATCGGCCGCCCGATCGAGTCAGTGTTGTACAAGCTGGCCGGCGTAGACGATAAAGCCGAAATGTCGTGGAAGCATTACGCCTTTGCCGTCCTCGCATTCAACGCGCTCGGCGCGCTCGTGGTGTTCGGATTCCTTCGTCTGCAGCAATGGTTGCCGTCGAACCCGCAAGGCTTCGGTCCGATGACCTCCGACGGCGCGTTCAATACTGCGGTCAGCTTCGTGACCAACACGAACTGGCAGGATTACACGCCTGAAGCGACCGCGAGTTATCTGTCGCAGATGGTCGGCTTGTCGGTGCAGAACTTCTTGTCCGCCGCAACGGGTATTGCTGTCGTGGTTGCGCTGATTCGCGGCTTCGCGCGTCACACGGCGACCACCATCGGCAACTTCTGGGTCGACCTGACGCGTATCACGCTCTACATCCTCGCGCCGATGGCAACCGTCATCGCGCTGGTGTTCGTGAGCCAGGGCGTGATCCAGAACTTCGAAGCGTACAAAGATGTCGGCACGCTGCAGACCACGACATACCAGACGCCAAAGACGGACGCGCAAGGCAACCCGGTAAAGGACGCCAAGGGCAATGCCGTGATGGTCGACAACAAGGCCGACAAGCAGACGCTTGCAATGGGCCCGGTCGCTTCGCAGGAAGCGATCAAGATGCTTGGCACGAACGGCGGCGGTTTCTTCAATGCCAACTCAGCGCATCCGTATGAAAACCCGACGCCGTTTTCGAACTTCGTCCAGATGGTTTCCATGCTGATCATTCCTGCGTCGCTGTGCGTGGTGTTCGGAAGGATGGTCGGCGACAGGCGCCAGGGCTACGCGATTCTTGCCGCGATGACCATTGCCTTCGCAATTGCATGCTGGGGTGAAATCTCGTTCGAGCAAGCGGGCAATCCGCTGTTTGCATCGCTGCATGTCGATCAGAGCGCGTCGCCTTTACAGGCAGGTGGTAACGCCGAGGGCAAGGAAACACGCTTCGGTATTGCGCAGTCGGGCATTTTCACCGTTGCGACGACGGCGGCTTCGTGCGGCGCCGTGAACAACACGCACGACTCGCTGACGCCCATGGGCGGCTTCGTTCCAATGCTGCTGATTCAGCTCGGCGAAGTGATCTTCGGCGGCGTGGGTTCGGGCCTGTACGGCATGCTCGTCTTCGCAATGCTTGCGGTATTCGTCGCGGGCCTGATGATCGGGCGCACGCCTGAATACATCGGCAAGAAGATCGAGTCGTACGAGATGAAGATGGTCGCGATCGTGGTGCTGCTGACGCCGTTCCTGGTGTTGCTCGGCACGTCGATGGGCGTGCTGACGGCCGCGGGCACGGCGGGTATCTCGAACCCGGGACCGCATGGCTTCTCCGAAGTGCTCTACGCCTATAGCTCGGCCGCGAACAATAACGGCAGCGCGTTTGCGGGCCTCACGGTCAGCACGCCGTTCTACAACATCACGACCGGCATTGCGATGTGGTTCGGCCGCTTCGGTTCGATCATTCCGGTGCTTGCCATTGCAGGTGCGCTTGCTGCCAAGAAACGTATCGCGACGACTGCCGGCAGCCTGCCGACGCACGGTCCGCTGTTCGTCGTGTTGCTGCTCGGCACGGTGGTGCTGGTGGGCGCGCTGACGTATGTGCCGGCGCTTGCGCTGGGTCCGATCGTCGAGCATCTGATGATGCTCTCGGGCAAATAAGCGGTCACTGATACAGAGGAAAGTATGAACACAATTGTCAAACCGCCAGTGAAGACGCCTAACAAGGCGCCGGAGAAAAATCCGGAGCCAACGGGAAATTCACGCTCGGCTGCGCGTTCCATGTTCGACCCGGCCATTGTCATGCCGGCGATCGCCGACTCGTTCAGGAAGCTCGACCCGCGCACGCAATTACGCAATCCGGTGATGTTCTGCGTGTATGTGGGCAGTATCCTGACCACGGTCCTTTGGGTGGCCGCTTTGTCGGGCCAGGCCGAGGCGCCCGCGGGTTTCATCCTCGCGGTGTCGCTGTGGCTGTGGTTCACGGTGCTGTTCGCGAACTTCGCCGAAGCGCTGGCTGAAGGCCGTTCGAAGGCGCAGGCTGCATCGCTGCGCAGCGCGAAGCGCGACGTCATGGCGAAGAAGCTGGACAAGCCCGATCACAAGGGTGCAATCCAGATCACGACCGCGACAGAACTGCGCAAGGGCGATGTCGTACTGGTGGAGACGGGTGACGTGATCCCTGCCGACGGTGAAGTGGTGGATGGCGTTGCTTCTGTCGACGAGTCCGCCATTACCGGCGAATCGGCGCCCGTTATCCGCGAGTCGGGCGGCGACTTCACGGCAGTGACGGGCGGTACGCGCGTGTTGTCGGACTGGATCGTGGTGCGAGTGACGGTCAATCCGGGCGAGGCGTTCCTTGACCGCATGATCGCGATGGTCGAAGGTGCGAAGCGCCAGAAGACGCCCAACGAAATCGCGTTGACGATCCTGCTGGTCGCGTTGAGCCTCGTGCTGCTGTTTGCGACCGCGACGCTGCTGCCGTTCTCGATGTTCTCGGTCGGCGCCATGAAAGCGGGACACGTGGTGACGATTACTGCGCTTGCCGCGCTGCTCGTGTGCCTGATACCGACGACCATCGGCGGGTTGCTTTCTGCCATTGGCGTGGCCGGCATGAGCCGCATGATGCAGGCGAACGTGATCGCAACGTCCGGACGTGCCGTGGAAGCCGCCGGTGACGTGGATGTGCTGTTGCTCGACAAGACCGGCACGATCACGCTGGGCAATCGTCAGGCATCGAGTTTCGTCCCCGCCCCCGGTCTCTCCGAACAGGACCTGGCCGATGCCGCACAACTTGCATCGCTTGCCGATGAAACGCCGGAGGGCCGCAGCATCGTGGTGCTCGCCAAACAGCGTTTCAACATCCGTCAGCGCGAGATGGCGACGCTGCACGCGACCTTCCTGAACTTCACCGCGCAGACGCGCATGAGCGGTGTCGACTTGCCGGATCGCGAGATTCGCAAGGGCGCGGCCGTAGCGGTCAAGACGTACGTGGAGCGCAATGGCGGCCGCTATCCGCAGGAAGTATCGAATGCGGTCGATGAAATTGCGCGCCGCGGCAGCACGCCGCTGGTCGTCGCCGAACGCAGCGACAACGGCGCGCGTGTCCTTGGTGTGATCGAACTGAAGGACATCGTAAAGGGTGGCATCAAGGAGCGTTTTGCCGAACTGCGCAAGATGGGGATCAAGACCGTGATGGTCACGGGCGACAACCGCCTGACGGCCGCCGCTATTGCAGCGGAAGCGGGCGTGGACGACTTCCTGGCAGAAGCGACGCCGGAAGCCAAGCTCGCCACTATCCGCAGCTACCAGGCCGAAGGCCGTCTTGTCGCGATGACCGGCGACGGCACCAACGACGCACCGGCGCTTGCCCAGGCCGACGTTGCCGTGGCGATGAACACCGGCACTCAGGCGGCGAAGGAAGCCGGGAACATGGTCGATCTCGACTCGAACCCGACCAAGCTGATCGAGATCGTGGAGATCGGCAAGCAGATGCTCATGACGCGCGGCTCACTCACCACGTTCTCGATTGCGAACGACGTGGCCAAGTACTTTGCCATCATCCCGGCTGCGTTTGCGTCCACGTACCCGCAATTGCGCGTGCTCGACGTGATGCATCTGAGCTCGCCGTCGTCGGCGATCCTGTCGGCAGTGATCTTCAACGCGCTGATCATCGTAGTGCTGATTCCGCTTGCATTGAAGGGCGTGAAGTACCGGCCGCTCGGCGCAGCGTCGCTGTTGCGCCGCAACCTGCTCGTGTACGGTCTCGGCGGCATCTTGCTGCCGTTCCCGTTCATCAAGGTCATCGACATGATTTTGACGGCGTTTGGCTGGGCCTGAACTTGCGGGTGAGCGGCCGGTTTTGCAATCGCTTGCTTCCGGCCGCTCCGAACCTCGTATTTTTAACTGGATAGTTCATCATGAAAAACATCATTCGTCCTGTGATCGTGTTGTTCGCGGCGTTGACCATTGTGACCGGGCTCGTATATCCGGTCGTCGTCACCGCCGTGGCTCACGCTGCGTTTCCGGGTCAGTCGAACGGCAGTGTGATCGAGAAGAACGGCAAACCGATCGGCTCTGAACTCATCGGCCAGCAGTTCGATGCACCCGGTTATTTCTGGGGCCGTCTCTCGGCAACATCGCCGAATCCGTATAACCCGACTGCATCGGGCGGCTCGAATCTCGGCCCGACCAATCCCGCGCTCGCCGATGAAGTCAAAGGCCGCATCAGCGCGTTGCACGATGCCGATCCCGCCAATACGGCCCCGGTTCCCGTCGATCTCGTGACCTCGTCGGGCAGCGGTCTCGATCCTGAGATCAGCCCCGCTGCGGCCGCATACCAGATTGACCGCGTCGCGAAGGCGCGCAAGCTCTCGCATAACGATGTCGATGCACTCGTTCAACGCGCGACCAGCGGCCGTCAATTCGGGATCCTCGGCGAAGCGCGTGTGAACGTGTTGAAGCTGAACCTCGCGCTTGACGAACTGAAGCCCGCAAGCTGATGGACCGTCCCGACCCCGACGAGCTGCTCGACAAGATCCAGCGCGACGAAGAGAAGAAACAGCGCGGCAAGCTGAAGATTTTCTTCGGTGCATCGGCTGGTGTCGGGAAGACCTATGCGATGTTGCAAGCCGGGCGCCGGCGCCGCGACGAGGGTATCGATACCGTTGTCGGTATTGTGGAGACGCATGGCAGGAAGGAGACGCTCGCGCTCGTCGAGGGGCTCGAAGCCGTACCGCTGACCACGTATGAATATCGTGGACATCAGTTGCCCGAGTTCGACCTCGACGGCGCGCTCGCAAGAAAGCCGCAACTGATTCTCGTCGATGAACTCGCGCACTCGAATGTGCAGGGCGCGCGGCATCTGAAGCGCTGGCAGGATGTGTACGAGCTGCTCGATGCCGGCATCGACGTGTACACCACGGTCAACGTGCAGCACCTGGAAAGTCTCAACGATATCGTCGGGCAGATCACCGGCGTTCGCGTGTGGGAGACCGTGCCGGATCGCGTATTCGATCTCGCCGATGAAGTCACGCTAGTCGACTTGCCGGCCGAAGAGCTGCTCGACCGGTTGAGGGACGGCAAGGTGTACTTGCCGCAACAAGCCGCCAATGCGGTCAGGAATTTTTTCCGCAAGGGCAATCTGATTGCGCTGCGCGAACTCGCGCTGCGGCGTACCGCGGACCGGGTGGACGCGCAGATGCGAGAGTACCGCGCGGATCAGTCGATCAGCCGGATCTGGCAGGCGCGCGAGCGGTTGATCGCGTGCATTGGTCCGGGTCCCGAAAGCGCCGCGCTGGTCCGCTCTGCCGCGCGCCTGGCCGCAAGCCTGAAGGCCGACTGGCTTGCTGTATATGTCGAGACGCCCAAGCTTCAACGTCTGCCCGACGTATGGCGCAAGCGTACGCTCGACGCACTCAAGCTCGCGTCCGAACTGGGCGCCGAGACGGTCACGCTCGACGGCACGGATGCGGCCGCGACGCTGGTTGCGTACGCGCGCATGCGCAATGTATCGAAGATCGTGGCGGGCGCCTCCGATGCCCCTACATGGCGGCGCGTCTTCGATCAGCCCGTTGCGGAATCGATTGTCCGGTTCGCCAACGATATCGATGTGACCCTGGTCGGCGCGGGCGCGGCGAAACAAGCGGGCGAGCAGGGTGAGCGCATGCCGAGGTTCTCGGGCGTCTTGAACGAAGACCGCTCGCCGCCCAATGCGTATTTCCATACGGTTGCAGTCGGAGTCGGTATTACAGCGGTGGCACGGCTGTTGTCGCATCACATCGATCTGACGAACCTTGTGATGTTGTATCTGCTCGGTGTGGTCTATGCCGCTGTTCGGCTGGGGCGCGGCCCGGGTGTGCTGCTCTCGTTCCTGAGCGTCGCCGCATTCGATTTCTTTTTTGTTCCGCCGGAGATGTCTTTCGCGGTATCGGACACGCAGTATTTGCTGACGTTCTTTGTGATGCTGCTCACATCACTGACAATCAGCCAACTCACGTCTAACCTGCGCCGTCAGGCGCGGGTTGCGTCATTACGCGAGCGCCGCACCGGCGCCATGTATGCGATGACGCGCGAACTTGGCGGCGCGTTGATGACGGAGCAGATCATCGAAATAGGATCGCGGCATGTGGGCGAGATTTTCCAGGCCAAGGTCGCGGTCCTTCTCCCGGACAGCACGGAGAAGGTCCGGCAGAAGATGGACGATCCCGACCCGCAAGTGACGCTCGATGCGTCCGGGCTCGACCTGGACATTGCGCAATGGGTGTACGACCAGCAGAAGCCGGCGGGACGCGGCACGGATACGTTGCCTGCAAGCCATGCGCTGTATCTGCCGCTGAAGGCGCCAATGCGTACGCGTGGCGTCCTCGCGCTGATCACCGCAAACCCGGAAGAACTCGCGGTGCCCGAGCAGCAACGCATGATCGATACCTTCGCTTCGCAAATCGCGCTGGCGCTGGAACGCGTGCATTACGTCGAGATCGCGCAGGACGCATTGGTGAACATGGAGTCGGAGCGCATGCGCAACTCGCTTTTGTCGGCCATCTCGCACGATTTGCGCACGCCGCTTACTTCGATTGTCGGCTTTGCATCCATGCTTGAAGAACAGCGCCGCGCGCCCGATGCCGCCTCCGACAACTCCCGCGAGCTGGTTCATGCAATTCATGAAGAGGCGCTGCGCATGAGCGGGCTTGTGACCAACCTGCTGGATATGGCGCGCCTGCAGGCGGGAAGCATACGGCTCAATCGCCAGTGGCTCATGCTCGAAGAAGTGGTCGGTGCAGCGCTCGCGGTGTGCCGCCGAACGCTTGCGGGACATCCTGTGCAAGTGCGTGTGCCCGCGGATCTTCCGCTGATACAACTCGACGCGGTTCTGATGGAACGCCTGCTCGCCAACCTGTTCGAGAACGCGGCCAAATACACGCAGGCCGGAGCGGGCCTCTTCATCAAGGCGGCGGTCGAAGACCATGACGGCGAGCGCTTCGTGAGGGTGTGCGTGGATGACGACGGACCCGGCTTGCCCTCGGGCATCCAGCCG
Source organism: Caballeronia sp. M23-90 (assembly GCF_053574605.1). Classification (NCBI taxonomy): domain Bacteria; kingdom Pseudomonadati; phylum Pseudomonadota; class Betaproteobacteria; order Burkholderiales; family Burkholderiaceae; genus Caballeronia; species Caballeronia sp. M23-90. Next base: position 23,097 of record NZ_JBSIPA010000026.1, read on the forward strand.
ATTCTCTTCGATAAATTCACGCGCGGCGAAAAGGAGTCGGCCAAGCCGGGAATCGGTCTGGGTCTCGCGATTTGCCGCGCGATAGTCGAAGCGCATGGAGGAAAGATCGGCGCTGAAAACCGCCGGGGCGCTGACGGAAACGTGCTGGGCGCGCGTTTCTGGTTCACGTTGCCGGCAAGCGGAACGCCGCCCTTCGAAGCCCTTCCCGATGAAAGCAGTGCCGAGCCGCCAGATGTTGCATCGAACGCGGACCGCCCATGAGCGAGCCCACGTTGACCGTCGTCGTGATCGAGGACGACAAGCAGATTCGCCGGTTCGTACGCACGACGCTGGAAGCGCAAGGCATGAATGTGTTCGAAGCGGAAACCGGGCAACAGGGCTTGCGAGAAGCGGCCTTTCGTTTGCCGGACCTGATCGTGGTCGATCTGGGTTTGCCGGATACTGATGGCATCGATGTCATCCGGGAGTTACGCACTTGGACCGAGCAACCTGTGATCGTGCTGTCGGCGCGAACCCATGAGGACGCAAAGGTCGCGGCGCTCGACGCCGGCGCGGACGATTACCTCACGAAACCCTTTGGCGTGTCCGAGCTTCTTGCGCGCATCCGCGCGCAGTTGCGGCGGCGAAATCGTGGTGGCCAGCAGGAAACGCCGCAGGTGCGCTTTGACACGGTCACGGTGGATCTGTCGGAAAGACGGGTCACGCGCGATGGTGCGCAGATACATCTCACGCCCATCGAATATCGGTTGTTGACAACGCTGGCCCGCCACGCCGGCCGCGTGATTACGCATCAGCAGTTGCTGCGGGAAGTGTGGGGACCTGCATATGTGGAGAACCAGCATTACCTGCGCGTTTATATGGGGCATCTCAGGCACAAGCTGGAAGCCGATCCCACGCAACCCCTGCATATCTTGACCGAGACCGGCGTTGGCTACAGGCTGGCAGGGACGCAATAGTGAATCGCTGACTTTGACGCGTTATTGATAGCGGATGCCACACTTTTATCCTGATCGACACGTCAAGCAGCGTAGCCTTCGTGAACTCTCATCACAAGACTCCGCAATGCATTCACTTCGAGCATTGAAAGCGCGCGCCAAAGGCTACGCGCAGCGCGTGGCTTTTCATATGCGTCAGTTCTCGGCGAGCCTGCATGAGTCGAGGGATGAGTCGACCAAGGCGCCTTGAGATGATTTTTACGCATAGGGGCGTGGATTTTCCAAAGTATTGACGTCGCGCCTGCTTTAATTAAATTGCATCAAGCTGTTTGCCCCCGGGCCTAAGCCCGCTGCAAATGAATACACCAGAACAACCAAGAGTGCACAACCGTGTTGAAGCTTCATACCGCGATGCGTATCAGGGGAACGGCCAAGGTCATTTGTGTGGCGATCGTCGCAAACCAGGTGATGACCTCCGCATTTGCTTATGTCGTAAGCCAGCTCGACCCGAACACGCCGACCTTCGTCACGACTATTTTCAGCTTCGTTACTTGCGGGCTGGTAAGCATGTGGCTGCAGGGCGATGCCCGGCGCGCATATTTGCGCGCTCGGGAGCAAGGATGCATTACGCCGGTCAGCAAGACTAATCCGGCGCTCAAGATTTCGCCGGACTGCCCCAAGCCCTGGCTAGTGATTCTGCATATAGAAATGAATCCGGCAGCAGTAGGTTTGTAGATTGCCTGCTTAGGCGTCGGCTCACTTGTTGCTGCCCGCGCCTGTTCCGTACAGACCGTTGTTAAAGCCACCGGCGCCTTCGGTCTTATGATGCTTGCCGGCAGTCATGCCTCGCCCGTTCCCGGTAGCGTCCTTCGATTGCGGCTTGAGCGACTCGTGTACGGTGGATGTGGACGCGTCAGGCGAGGTTCCGGCCGCCGACGTCCGGTTATCTTGCGACGAGCTCCCGTTTCCTTGCGAAATCTGCGCTAGGCTGTACGTGCTGAACGCAAGCAACAAGCTCCCTAGCAAAACCGCTGTCGAATGCGGAAGCAGACGCTTGCGGAATTGATTGTATTTATTTAGGGACAATACCTGTTTTTCAGTTTGATGAGCCATGAGCGCGCGAGTGAGTTAAATGAATATGGGCGGACGCATGAACGATGCCTGATCATTACCAACAAGTATCAACACATTACTTAGTGATTACGTCAAGGCCCGTATTTTGGTTTCTCTGCGGATATTTAAGACGTTCGCAGGTCCACCCGGCAAAGCTTTGCGCGAACCTTTCTGCGAAATTCAGCCCGCGACTTTATAATCCACCCCGGTCCCCCATAAAGTCCGAGGCGCACGATGTTACAAATGTCCCGGCGACAGTTCCTGAAAGTTTCCGCAAGCACGCTTGCCGGATCGAGCCTGGCCCTGATGGGTTTCTCGCCGGCACCCGCATTAGCGGAAGTCCGCCAGTACAAACTGTCGCGTACCACCGAAACCCGTAATACCTGCCCGTACTGCTCAGTCGGCTGTGGCATCCTGATGTACGGTCTCGGCGACAACGCCAAGAACGCCAAATCAAGCATTATTCATATCGAAGGCGATCCGGATCATCCGGTCAATCGCGGCACGCTGTGTCCCAAAGGCGCAAGTCTCATCGATTTCATTCATAGCCCGAGTCGTTTGAAGTACCCGGAATATCGCGCGGCGGGATCGAATGAATGGAAACGCATGTCGTGGGAGGACGCGCTCGACCGCATCGCCAAGCTGATGAAGGACGACCGCGACGCGAATTTTGTCGAGACCACGGAAGACGGCAAGAAGGTCAATCGATGGCTGACCACCGGCATGCTTGCAGCATCGGCCGGTAGCAATGAAGTTGGATATCTGACGCACAAGACCATTCGCAGTCTTGGCATGCTCGCATTCGACAATCAAGCACGTGTCTGACACGGCCCGACGGTGGCAGGTCTTGCCCCGACGTTTGGCCGTGGAGCGATGACGAACCATTGGGTCGACATCAAGAACGCGGATGTGATTCTGGTCATGGGCGGCAATGCAGCCGAGGCACACCCGTGCGGTTTCAAATGGGTCACCGAAGCCAAGGCGCATCGTAAGGCAAGGCTGATCGTGGTCGATCCGCGCTTCACGCGGACAGCATCGGTCGCGGATTATTACGCGCAAATTCGGACGGGATCGGACATTGTGTTCCTGGGCGGCGTGATCAATTACCTGCTGACCAACGACAAGATCCAGCACGAATACGTCAAGAATTACACGGACTTCCCGTTCATTGTCCGTGAGGACTTCGCGTTTTCGGACGGCCTGTATTCCGGCTATGACGCGGACAAGCACAGCTACGATAAAACGACCTGGGACTATGAACGCGGCGACGATGGATACGCCAGGATCGATCCCACGCTGCAGCATCCGCGCTGCGTGTACAACCTGATGAAGCAGCACTATTCGCGCTATACGCCCGAGCAGGTCGAGAAGATCTGCGGCACGCCGAAGGAGAAGTTCCTGAAGGTCTGCGAGATGCTGGCATCGACCGCGGTTCCGGGTCGCGCCGGTACGATCCTGTACGCGCTTGGCTGGACGCATCATTCCGTTGGCTCGCAAATCATCCGCACCGGCGCGATGGTGCAATTGCTGCTGGGTAATATCGGCATTGCAGGCGGCGGCATGAATGCGCTGCGTGGCCACTCGAACATCCAGGGGTTGACCGACCTCGGGTTGATGTCGAACTTGCTGCCGGGCTATATGACGTTGCCCATGGAAGGCGAGCAGGACTTCGATGATTACATCAAGAAGCGTGCAACCCAGCCCCTGCGTCCGAACCAGTTGAGCTACTGGCGCAACTATCGTGCGTTCCATGTGAGCTTCATGAAGTCGTGGTGGGGATCCAACGCGACCGCTGAAAACAACTTCGGCTTCGACTACCTGCCCAAGCTCGACAAGTCCTACGACATGCTGCAAGTGTTCGAGCTGATGAACCAGGGCAAGATGAACGGCTACATTGCGCAGGGGTTTAACCCGCTCGCGGCGGCGCCTAACAAGTCGAAGATCGGCGCGAGTCTCGCCAAGCTGAAGTGGCTCGTCATCATGGATCCCCTCGCTACTGAAACGTCCGAGTTCTGGAAGAACTTTGGCGAGTTCAACGACGTGGATGCATCGAAGATCCAGACTGAGGTGTTCCGCTTGCCGACCACGTGTTTCGCGGAGGAACGCGGTTCGCTGGTGAGTTCGAGCCGTGTGTTGCAGTGGCATTGGCAAGGCGCGGACGGCCCGGGTGAATCGAAGAGCGATCTCGAGATCATGTCGGGCCTGTGGCTGCGCATCAGGAAGGCGTACACGGAGCAGGGCGGCAAGTATCCTGATCCTATCGTCAACATGAGCTGGCCTTATTCGGATCCGGAAAGCCCGACGCCTGAAGAAATCGCAATGGAGTTCAACGGCAAGGCGCTCGACGACGTAACCGACGTCACCGATAAAACCAAGGTCCTCGCCAAGAAGGGCGAGCAGTTGTCGAGCTTCGCGCTGCTTCGCGACGACGGCAGCACGGCAAGCGGTTGCTGGATTTTCTGCGGAGCGTGGACGCAGGCCGGCAACCAGATGGGCCGCCGCGACAACTCGGACCCGACCGGTATCGGCAATACGTTGAACTGGGCGTGGGCATGGCCTGCGAACCGGCGCATCTTGTACAACCGTGCATCGTGCGATGTCAGCGGCAAGCCGTTCGACATGACCCGCAAGCTGATTGCGTGGAACGGCAAGGCGTGGGCTGGCGCGGATATCGCCGACTTCAAGGCGGACGAACCGCCCGAAAACGGCATGAATCCGTTCATCATGAATCCGGAGGGCGTTGCACGTTTCTTCTCGCGCGATGGCCTGGTGGAAGGGCCGTTCCCCGAGCACTACGAGCCGTTCGAAAATCCGCTAGGTTATAACCCCATGCACCCGGACAACAAGGCGGTCGTCAGCAATCCGGCGGCGCGCGTGTTCCCGGACGACCGGGCCGCGTTCGGTACGCACGAGAATTTCCCGCATACGGCCACTACGTACCGTCTGACCGAGCATTTCCACTACTGGACCAAGCACGCGCGCCTCAACGCGATCGTGCAGCCGCAACAGTTCGTGGAAATCGGCGAGGACCTGGCAAAGGAAGTGGGCGTGGTCGCGGGGGATCGCGTGAAGGTGTCGTCGAACCGCGGGCATATCGTGGCTGTCGCGGTCGTGACGAAGCGGATCAAACCCTTGATGATCGAAGGGAAGAAGGTACAAACAGTTGGATTGCCGCTGCATTGGGGCTTCAAGGGACTCACGAAGCCAGGCTATCTCGTCAATACGCTGACGCCTTCCGTGGGCGACGGGAATTCGCAAACACCGGAATTCAAGTCGTTTCTCGTCAAGGTCGAAAAGGCATAAGGAAAAGAGATGGCACTGCAATCACTGGATATCAAACGTCTTTCTGCCACGACGCTGCCGGAGCCGCAGGTTCGCGTTCCCGTTACGGGAACGGTTGCGAAGCTGATCGATGTATCGAAGTGCATCGGCTGCAAGGCGTGTCAGACGGCGTGCATGGAATGGAACGACTTGCGCGACGAAGTCGGCGACTCTATTGGCGTGTACGACAACCCGCGTGACCTGTCCGAGCATTCGTGGACGGTCATGCGGTTCTCGGAATACGAGAACACTGAAGGCGATCTCGAGTGGCTGATCCGCAAGGACGGCTGCATGCATTGCGAGGACCCGGGGTGTTTGAAGGCGTGTCCGTCGCCGGGGGCGATCGTTCAGTACACGAACGGCATCGTGGATTTTCACGAGGAGAACTGCATTGGCTGTGGCTACTGCGTGACGGGTTGCCCGTTCAACGTGCCGCGTATTTCGAAGCAGGATAATCGTGCTTACAAATGCACGCTCTGCTCGGATCGCGTTGCAGTTGGACAGGAACCGGCATGCGTGAAGACCTGCCCGACCGGCGCCATCATGTTCGGCACCAAAGAGGACATGAAGCAGCAGGCGGCGGATCGCGTGGTCGATTTGAAGGAGCGAGGTTTTGCCAACGCAGGGTTGTACGATCCTGCAGGGGTGGGCGGCACGCATGTCATGTACGTGCTCCATCACGCCGACAAAGCCAACCTCTATCACGGCTTGCCGCAGAATCCGAAGATCAGCGCGTTCGTGTCGCTGTGGAAGGGGTTGTCGAAACCGCTGGCGCTCGCCGGCATCGCGATGGCCGCGTTAGCGGGCTTCTTCCACTACACGCGGGTCGGGCCGAATGAGGTGTCGGAGGCGGAAGAAGCCGAAGCACAGCATGAAGCTGCTGAAGCCATTGAGGCACGCCGTTCACGGGAGGCATCCGATGAAACACGATAAAGACGCTGTTCTGCGCGACGTGAAGGGCAACGGGCTGATCCAGCGCTACACGCCGAATGAACGCACCAACCACTGGATCACCGCCATCACGTTCATCTTGCTGGCGCTGTCCGGACTTGCCATGTTTCATCCGGCCATGTCGTGGTTGTATGCGCTTTTGGGCGGCGGGCAATGGACGCGCATCCTGCATCCGTTCATTGGCTGCGTGATGTTTCTCTCGTTCCTGATCCTTGCATTGCGTTTCTGGCACCATAACTATCTGGACAAGAGTGACCTGCAGTGGATGCGTCAGATTGACGACGTCCTCAACAATCGCGAGGAAAAACTCCCTGCCATTGGCAAGTACAACGCCGGTCAGAAGCTGCTGTTCTTCACCATGGTCGCGTGCCTGCTGCTGCTTCTGGCAAGCGGCATCGTGATCTGGCGACGGTATTTCTCGTTTTATTTTCCGATCGAGATCATTCGCCTCGCTGCCGTCGTGCATGCTGCTGCAGCGTTCGTACTGATCGTCGGGATCGTGGTGCATATTTATGCGGCGTTGTGGATCAAGGGATCGATCGGAGCAGTGACGCGCGGCACCGTGACTTACGGCTGGGCGAAAAAGCATCACCCCAGATGGTTCAAGGAAATCATCGGCAAGTAAGTCCGATTGTTCAGCATCCGGTGTAACCGGGCCGCCGCCGTTCTTTGTCTTTGGAAAAACGCGGCGGCTCTTCAGTTTCAAGAGGTCGACAAACGTGGTTCAACGCATTCTGGAAGCGGGCGATATCGAATCGCTCGATCAATCCGCCATACCGCGCATTCGGACGCCCGAGCGCGCCACGGTATTTCTCGCGCGCGCAGCGCGTCTGCGGGCGCTTGCCGAACGCAGCAATCCGATCGCGGGATACCTTCGCCTGATGGCGGCGCTTGCCGACGCCCAGCATGACGTGATCCAGGATTTCAAGGCCCGGGCGCCGAGCGCGGCGTTGATTGCAAGCGCGCAGCAGCATTCCATGCCGTTGATTCCCGCGCTGTCCGGCGTGCGCGATCCTGCGTGGCAAGATGTGCTCGTTCGCCTGCTCGACAAACTCAAGGCCGCCGGTCCGCTGACGCCTGCTTTGGAGCAACTGATTGCGAAGCTCAAGTCGCTCGACTCCGCCACGCTCGAAACGCAAGCCGACGCCATTTTTGCGCAGCGCTTCGCCGAAGTCGATCCGGCGAGCGCACCGTTCATATCGGCGGCGCTGCAAGTAGTTTGGACGGACCTCGCGGCGGATATCGACAAACGGGATGTACCGTACATCGAAACGCTGGGCCTGTGCCCGGTGTGCGGATCGCATCCGGTCGCGAGCATGGTGCGCCTTGGCGGCGCGTACGAGAATTACCGCTTTCTTCAATGCGGCCTGTGCGCCACCGAATGGCACATGGTCCGCGCAAAATGTTCGAACTGCGATTCGACCAAAGGCATCGCCTATCACGCACTGGGAACACCGGATGCTGATACCGAAACGAAGGAAAGAGAATCGAAGAAAGCGCCGCTCAAAGCGGAGTCGTGCGACGAATGCCATACCTACCGAAAGATTGGCTTCCAGGACAAGGATTACGACTTCGAACCCTTCGCCGACGATCTAGCCAGCTTGACGCTGGATCTGCTGATGGGAGAGGAAGGCTACCGGCGGGCGTCACCGCATCCGTGGCTATGGCCGGAACAAGTCGACGATAAAACTGACCAGGCTGGCGAGTCCAATTGAAGAGGATCGGTTTGTGAGCGATGTAACGAGCGCCGA
>NZ_JBSIPA010000270.1:0-8973 GCF_053574605.1 Caballeronia sp. M23-90
TGAAAAGCCTGAGCGACCAGCAAACGGCACTCACGGCATACGCCGCGCAGTTGACGACTTCGTACAACGCGCAATTCACGGCGCTGAACACGCTGATGTCGCAATCGACAAGCAACGCCAGCTACCTCACGCAGTTATTCGGCGGCACGGACAGCGCGGGCGCACTCGCGACCAACAAGTAAGGGAGCAAAGCGATGAACCAGCAAGAACTGATCGCGCAGGCGTGGGCGCTGACGGAAGCCATCGAAAATGCAGCCGCCGATAACGACTGGCCCCGCGCCGCCGAACTCACGCAAACGCGTTCGCCGCTCCTGATGGGCTTGCAAGCCGACCAGCCCGCCGATGCCATGGTCATCATCCGCCGGATCCAGGCGAGCATTGCGACGATCATGAACGTGGCGACATCGGCGGAAACGGCGTTGATGAGGAATCACCGGCAAGCGATGAACCAGGCGAGCGCCGCCAGCCGGTATCAGCAGGCAGCACGACTCTGATGCGGCAGTGAAGAGACAACGCAGGACAACAACAGATGCGCGGTAAGTGCGACGCGCAATGTGATTGATGCCCGCTTCGGCGGGCTTTTTTTTGCGCGCGAACTGGCGGCATGCCGAGGCGCACGCCGCCACCTGCGATGACTTACCGTCCCAGCGTCAACCCGAGATAAAGCGCGTACAGGCCGCCGTTCACGAGCAGCGCCCATAGCACGATCCCGCCTTTTCTCGCGTTGAACCGCAGCCATGCGGCGGCGGCAAGCGTGATGAAAACGCCGGTCAGCACTTCAACGCGCGGTTCCCAAGGCGTCAGCATGATGCCGATACCCGGCAGCAACGTGCCTTGAAACACCATTGCGCCGGTGATGTTCCCGAACGCGAGCGTGTCCTTCCCGCGCCGCGCCCAGATGATGCTGTTCACCTTTTCGGGCAGTTCGGTCGCGATCGGGATGATGATCAGCGAAAGCAGCAACGCCGAAATCCCCAGCACATGCGACACACCTTCAACGCCCGCGATAAACCCCTTCGCCCCGCCAACTAGCAGTGCAACGCCGATCAGCATCTGTAGCGCAATGGTCGCAAGCGTCGTCGGCAAGCCCACACGCGCGATCAGCAGGCGCTCGGGGGCCTCGGTGCCGTGCCCTTTCTCGACCAGACTGGCCGATGCGCGAAACGTCGTGATCACATACACCACATACACGCCGACCAGGCCGACGGCGAACAAGGCGCGCACGGGCCACGCGTGATGCGGGACGAACATCGCGCCGGCTGCAATCATGAACGCGCAGAGGAAGAAGTTGAGATCGCGGGTAAAACCCGTGTGTTCAGGCGTGACCAGACCCTTCAGGCCGCGCGTCTTGATCACGGCAATGGCCATCAGGCAGGTGGAAAGCGTCGCGAGCATCAGCGGCGCGCCAAGAATGGCGCCGACGCCGATTTCCTCGTTGACCGAACGATTTGCCGAGGCGCCCAGCAACGCGATGATCGGCACGGTGGTTTCAGGCAATGCCGTGCCAATGGCCGCAAAGAGCGAACCTGTGACGCCTTCGGAGATACCGAGTTTTTCGCCGAGATGCTCGAGTGCATTGGTGAACAATTCCGATGCCGCCAGAATCACCACGAGCATGAGTGCGAGTTGCAGGAAGAGCATGGTCATGCCGCACCTCGCAACGAAGGGTACTGGCGACCGCTGCGCAAGGAGAGGCTTGTGACCGGAGTGGGGTATTTTTGTTTTGGAGACACGATGATTTCACGGTCGGACGTCAGCGAACCAGGGTGCTATCCCGCGCCGTCCGACCGTGAACGACAAGATGCACCCATGGTCTCGCCAAACCTGACCGGTCGAACGCGCCACGGCACCAGCCGAGTATGTTGACGCGTCCTCCTCCCATTGCGGAAGGAAGGCTACTCCCCAAAGACGGGCATGAGTTTAGCGTGGGGCTACGGATTAGGCAAGGCGACGCAGCCGGGCGGGATCGGTCCCATATCGATATCCCCAATCGGTCGTTGTAGCGGAAATAACGTTTCAGTAAGCTACGCCGACGCGGGTTTGTTGCGCAGGACCGTGCGCCGGAGCGCGCCGTACAATAAGTCGCAACGAGTCGCAACGCTGCCTGCATCGAAAAATGACGAAAATTAACCGACTAACCGACAACAGCATCAAAAACGGGAGATTCCATGCGCTTCAGAATGCTCGCAGCCGCAGTCCTGGCCGTAATACCGATGCTCGCGATAGCAAAACCGCTTACCGTGTGCACGGAGTCGAGTCCCGACGGCTTCGATGTCGTGCAGTTCAACTCGCTCGTGACGACCAATGCATCGGCGGATGTGATCTTCAACACACTCGTCTCCTACGATGAAGTCGCGAAGAAGGTCACGCCCGCGCTCGCCGAGAAGTGGGATGTGAGCGCCGACGGCCTGACCTACACGTTTCACCTGCGCCCGAACGTGGCATTCCAGAGCACGGATTACTTCAAGCCATCGCGGAAATTGACGGCCGATGACGTCGTGTTTTCGTTCGATCGCATGCTTTCGGACAGCAACCCGTGGCACAAGGTGGCGGGCGCAAGCGGCTTTCCGCATGCGCAATCGATGGGTCTGGTGAAGCTGATCAAGTCGGTATCCAAGGTCGATGACAATACCGTGACGTTCGTGCTGAACACGCCGAACGCGACCTTCGTGCCCATTCTGACGATGGGTTTTGCATCGATCTATTCGGCCGAATACGCCGATCAATTGCTCAAGGCCGGCAAGGAAACCGATCTGAACGCGAAACCCATCGGCACGGGTCCGTTCGTATTGAAGAGTTATACCAAGGACGCCGTGATCCGCTACGACGTGAACCCGGCCTACTGGGGCGCGAAGCCGAAGGTCGACCGGTTGATCTATGCAATCACGCCCGACGCCTCCGTGCGCGCGCAGAAAATCAAGGCGGGTGAATGCCAGATCGCGTTGTCGCCGAAGCCGCAGGATGTGATCGATGCGAAGAAAGGCGGCTCGATCAAGGTCGTCGAAACGCCGGCGTTCATGACGGCGTTCGTGGCGCTGAATACGCAGAAAAAGCCGCTCGACAACCCCAAGGTCCGCCAGGCGCTGAACGAGGCATTCGATCGCACGACGTACCTGAAAACGGTCTTCGAGAACACGGCGACGGCCGCCGTGAATCCGTTCCCGCCGAACACGTGGAGCTATGACAAGCAGGTGACGCCGTACGCGTATTCGGTCGATCGCGCGAAAAAACTCCTCGCCGATGCAGGCTATCCCAATGGCTTCGATACGACCATCTGGGTGCGTCCGAACGGCAGCGTGCTGAATCCGAACCCGAAGGCCGGCGCAGAATTGCTGCAGGCGGACTTGGCGAAGATCGGCGTGAAGGCGCAGGTCAAGGTGATCGAATGGGGTGAGCTGATCAAGGAAGCGAAGCAAGGCCAGCACGACATGTTGTTCATGGGGTGGGCTGGCGACAATGGCGATCCGGACAACTATCTCTCGCCGCTGTTCAGTTGCGCCGCCGTGCGCTCGGGCATCAACTTCGCGCGTTTTTGCGACCCGACGCTGGATCGTTTGATCGATGAAGGCAAGGCATCGGCGGATATCGGCAAGCGGACCAAGGCTTATACCGAAGCGCAGCAGATCATCCACGACCAGGCGCTGTGGATTCCGCTCGGCTATCCGACCGCGTCCGCGCTGACGCAAGCCAACGTGAGCGGGTATCGGGTCAGTCCGTTTGGACGGCAGAACTTTTCGACCGTATCCGTGCAGTAAGCGTTGTTGCTCTTTGAAAAACCGGGCGCCCTATAAAAAGCGCCCGGTTTTTTCATGCCGGCGCGAAACGGATTACGCCATCGTCTTCATTCGTACGACGCACCAGTTCACCTTTCAGCCAGAGCAAGTGCAAATGCGCCAGCGCTTCGCCGAGCGCAAAAGTCATCTGGTGTACATCGAGCGGACGCTTGAACATGATCGGCACAATGTCCGCCGCGCTTTGCGGCTTCGCCGCGCACGCCTCGTGCACTTCTGCGAGCCGCGCCGCGTGATGGTCGCGAAGCTGCCTGATACGCGTATGCATGCCGCGAAACGGCTTGCCGTGGGAAGGCAGGACAAGCGCATCGGCGGGTAACGCTTCGTATCGGCCGAGGGATTCCAGGAACAGCGCCACCGGATTGCTCTCCGGTTCGATAGCAAACACGGACACATTCGTCGAAATGCGCGGCAAGACCATGTCCCCGGAAATCAGCACGTTGGTCTCCGCGCAATAGAACGCGCAATGTTCGGGCGAATGACCGAAACCCGTTATTACTTCCCAGTCGCGCCCGCCAATCCTGACCATGTCGCCGTTGCGCAGTCGGCGGAAATGCTGCGGTATGGATGGAACGAGCTTCGGGTAATACGTATCGCGTTTGCGTAACGCTTCGAGCGATGCCGGGTCCCTCATGCCATGTCGCGCGAAGTGCTGTGCGGCGCGCTCGCCGCCTGCATCCGATCCGTCGCCGCTGGACATGACGCGGCCCATTGCATATTCGCCGTGCGACATCCAGAGTCTTACCGGACCCCAGCGCTTTTGCTCGCCGCCATTGCAAATCCAGTCGGCGAGGCCCAGATGATCCGGATGGCAATGCGTGACGATCACACGCAAAACCGGCAAGCCGTCGAGCAACGTACCGAAGACGCTTTCCCAACTGGCGCGGATGGTTTCGTCTGAAATACCGCAATCGATGACGGTCCAGCCCTTTACGCCATCGATTTCATCGCGCATGACCCAGACGTTGACGTGATCGAGCGCGAACGGCAGCGGCATGCGTACCCAAAAGACGCCGGGCGCGACTTCCATCGCCCGGCCGGGTTCGGGAAGCCGGTCGGCGAAAACGTAATCCAGTTGTTGTTCGAGCGGATTCATGCGGGTCGGTCTCCGGGTTGTCGATTCTTGCAATGCCGCCAAGTTGACGCTAACGTTAACTTGTATTTTACAGCGGTTGTCAAAAGCCGTTCAGCGCTTCCCTACTTTCAAATGACCGACACGCGTTACACCATCACCGAACTGGCTGGTGAATTCGACATCACGCCCCGCGCGATCCGTTTCTATGAGAATCAGGGTTTGCTCACGCCGGCGCGCGAAGGCACGAACGGTGTGCGGCGCGTTTATTCGGCGCGCGACCGCACGCGCCTGAGGCTGACGCTGCGCGGCAAGCGGCTCGGGTTTACGCTGTCGGAAATCAGCCGGCTGCTCGATCTCTACGATTCACCCACGGGCACCGTCGCGCAGTTGCACGCGTTCCTGGACACGATCACGGAACATCGCGCGGTGCTGGAGCGGCAACTGGAAGACCTGAACGCGACGCTCGCCGAGCTTGCTGCGTACGAAACGCAAGGCCGTGCGTTGCTTTCGGCGAGTGCTGAAAAGCGCGCACGCAAGATGGCTGCGGCTTCTCCGGCCACGGAGAAACGCGCGAAGGCGGTATGAACGGCCGTGGCGATACAATATCGCCCGGTTTGAATGCACAGGGAGTAACGCACCTCACGCGACACCACACGAAGTGCAGGGTCGATATGAATCACTTTCCCAGATTGCTGTCGTCGCAGATTGGCTTCGATGTCGCGCAAACGCTGCTCGAAGGGTTCGATCGTCACTATCGCGTTTTCAGCGATGCTGCGATCGCAGCGAAGCATTTATTCGAAGAAAGCGACTGGCATGCGCTGCAACGCCTGGCGCGCGAGCGCATCACGTCCTACGACGATCGCGTGGAAGAATGTGTGACGCGTCTGCAGGACCAATACGACGCAGAGAACATAGACGATGAAGTCTGGCAGCAGATCAAGCTGCATTACATCGGCTTGTTGACGACGCATCGGCAACCCGAATGCGCCGAGACGTTTTTCAACTCCGTGTGCTGCAAGATCCTGCACAGGTCGTATTTCAATAACGACTTCATCTTTGTGCGGCCGGCCATATCGACGGAATACATCGAGAACGATGAACCCGCCGCCAAGCCGACGTATCGCGCGTATTACCCAAAGAAGGACGGGCTCGCTGCAACGCTCGCGCGCATTGTCACGAACTTCCAGCTCGAGCCTGCATTTGAAGACCTCGAACGCGATGTTCAATGCGTCATGCGAGCCATCACCGAGGCATTAGGCGAGTTCGAGGCGGCACCGAATTTCCAGATCCACATGTTGTCGTCCCTGTTCTTCCGCAACAAGGCGGCGTACATGATCGGGCGGATCATCAACGGCGACCTGATCCTGCCGTTCGTCTTGCCCGTGCGTCACGCGCAACCAGGTCTGCTCGCCCTCGATACGGTCCTGTTGCAACGCGAACAAGTGCTGATCCTCTTCAGCTTTTCGCATTCGTACTTTCTCGTGGATATGGAGGTGCCGTCGGCGTATGTGCAGTTCCTGCGCACCATCATGCCGGGCAAAGCGAAGGCGGAGATCTATACATCCGTGGGACTGCAGAAGCAGGGCAAGAATCTGTTCTATCGTGACTTGCTGCATCACCTCTCGCATTCCAGCGATAAATTCACCCTTGCGCCGGGCATCAAGGGCATGGTCATGCTGGTGTTCACGTTGCCATCGTTCCCCTATGTGTTCAAGCTGATCAAGGACAACTTCCCGCCGCCGAAGGAGACCACGCGCGAGAAAGTCGAGGACAAGTACCGGCTGGTGAAGCGCCATGACCGGCTGGGGCGCATGGCCGACACGCTCGAATATTCGAGCGTCGCGTTGCCGTTAGCCCGTCTGGACGATGCATTGCTCAAGGAACTCAGGAAAGAAATCCCGTCGATGATCGAATACGAAGGCGACAAGCTCGTGATCCGGCATTTGTATATTGAACGCCGCATGACGCCGCTGAACCTGTATTTGCAGAACGGCACGCCACACGAGATCGAGCATGGCATCAGGGAGTACGGCGACGCCATCAAGCAACTGATGCAGGCGAACATCTTTCCCGGCGACATGCTGTACAAGAACTTTGGCATCACGCGGCACGGCCGCGTGGTGTTCTACGATTACGATGAAATCGAATACCTGACCGATTGCAACGTGCGCCATGTGCCGCAAGCGCGCACCGAAGAAGAGGAAATGTCGGGCGAGCCGTGGTACACCGTCGGGCCGCACGATATTTTTCCGGAAACGTATGGAACGTTCCTGCTCGGCGATCCGCGAGTGCGCGACGTCTTCATGAAACACCATGCCGATTTCTTCGATCCGGCTCTCTGGCAAAAGCATAAGGAACAGATCCTCAACGGCGAACTCGCCGAGTTTTTCCCCTACGAACGCAGCAACCGTTTCAGCGTTCGCTATCCCGAGCGTTTTCTGAACGGCGCACCTGCCGCATGCGCCGCCGCATGAAACCCGCGTGACCTACCAGCACTGAATGCCATGTCAAACATCGACAATACTGAAAATCCAGACAGCAACCCGCTCTCGCATTTGTTCAACAACAACCTGCAATGGGTCGAGCGCAAACTCTCCGAAGATGCCGAGTATTTCTCTCGCTTGGCTCATCAGCAAGCGCCCGAATACTTGTGGATCGGCTGCTCCGATTCGCGCGTACCGGCGAACCAGATCATCGGCTTGCCGCCGGGTGAAGTGTTCGTGCACAGGAACATCGCGAACGTGGTGGTGCACTCGGACCTCAATTGTTTGTCGGTGATCCAGTTTGCCGTTGATCTGCTGAAGGTGAAGCACATCATGGTCGTCGGCCACTACGGTTGTTCCGGCGTGGGTGCGGCGCTCGTTGGAACGCGTGTCGGTCTTGCGGACAACTGGCTGCGTCACGTACAGGACGTACGCGACAAACACGCCTCGCTGCTCGAAGAATGGCCAATGGGCATCGCCAGGAATCGCCGGCTTGTGGAGCTGAACACGATCGAGCAAACGGTCAACGTGTGCCACACGACCATCCTGCGCGATGCATGGGCGCGTGGTCAGGAAATCACCGTGCACGGCTGGACCTACGGCGTTCACGACGGCCGCGTGCGCAACATGGGCATGATGATCAGCGGGCCGGACGAGGTCGAGCCGACCTATCAGCATTGCATCGCGGCGCTGGCTCGCGGCGGTGCGCATTCAGCGGAAAACGATGTACTTGCCTCGGATGCCGCCCGTCTCGGCGATGTCCCCGCCATTGTGGAAGGTGTGATCAAGGAGCTGAAGCATGAATGATTCCGTAGCTGATCCTGTAGTAATCGTCTCGGCTGCGCGCACGCCGATGGCCGCCTTCCAGGGCGACTTCGCAAGCGTTACAGCGCCGCAACTAGGCTCGGTCGCGATCCGCGCAGCCGTTGAACGTGCAGGGCTGAAACCCGAGCAGATCGAGGAAGCCGTGATGGGCTGCGTGCTGCCCGCGGGTCTCGGACAAGCGCCCGCGCGCCAAGCTGCGCTCGGCGCGGGTTTGCCGTTATCGACCGGAAGTACGACCGTCAACAAGATGTGCGGCTCGGGCATGCGCGCGGCCATGTTCGCGCACGACATGCTGCTCGCCGGTTCCCACGATGTAATCGTCGCAGGCGGCATGGAAAGCATGACCAATGCCCCGTACCTGTTGCCGAAAGCGCGCGGCGGCATGCGCATGGGTCACGGCCAGGTGCTCGATCACATGTTCCTCGATGGCCTCGAAGACGCGTACGAAAAAGGCCGGCTGATGGGCACGTTTGCCGAGCAATGCGCGGGTTCGTACAAGTTCACGCGGGAGGCGCAGGACGCATTTGCCATCGAATCGCTCAAGCGCGCCAAGCGCGCGAACGAAGACCGCTCGTTCGACTGGGAAATTGCGCCGGTGACGGTATCGGGCCGCAAGGGCGAGACGGTTATCGATCACGATGAACAGCCGGCAAAGGCGAACATCGAAAAGATTTCGACGCTCAAACCCGCTTTCGCGAAGGACGGCACCGTGACGGCGGCGAATGCATCGTCCATTTCCGATGGCGCCGCCGCGCTCGTGATGATGCGCGAATCGACGGCCAGGCGGCTCGGCGTGACA
>NZ_JBSIPA010000271.1:0-8949 GCF_053574605.1 Caballeronia sp. M23-90
TACAATGCCGCCAGCAAGTCCGCGCCACCCCGCGTGCGCCGTGCCGTGGGCGCGCCCGGCGGCATTGTGGAGAAGACGGCGATGCGCGTCGCCAGTCTCGCAGGCGCTCGCATGGAAACGCTGCATGCATGGCTTGGACCGGCAATTGGTCCAAGCGCATTCGAAGTCGGCGAAGATGTGCTCGATGCGTTTGTAAGCGCCGCCAGTCCTGCGCATCGCGACGCAGTCATGGCCGCCTTCGCGCCGCGCGAACAGAAACACAAATATCTCGCTGATATCTATGCGCTTGCGCGTTTGCGGCTCGAACTGGCGGGCGTTGCACCGCAGCACGTCCACGGCGGAACGCACTGTACGGTTACGGAAGCTGAGCGTTTCTTTTCGTATCGGCGCGAAAGGACAACCGGGCGTATGGCCGCCATGATCTGGCTTGCCAACTGAACTTTTCACCCGGCCAGCGCGCGTTTAGAAGTGCGCATTTCTTGCTCGCCATTAAGGCGTTATCGCGACTTATATGTTGCGCAACATAATTCATTGTCCGGACCTTTGATTACATCGGGAAAACGATGATGAAAAAAATATCGCACTGCGTCAAAATCAAGGTGACGCATTGACACGCCTTGCACCGTGGAGCAAGAATGTTTCACAAAAGCGCACGGCGTAAGCAAAGTCACATCATCGCGGTCGGGCGTTCGTCGGGCGTTTGAACCCCCGGCACCTCACTCGCGATGAATCCGACGCGGCTCCACGTCACGCCTCTATCAGCAACTCAGTCTTTCGGGACGCTTAGGTCAAACGCGGATATGGCTGCCTCCAAATCTTCTTCCTCATCTTCATCGGGTTCGTCGCGTCCTTCGGGTAAAGCCGGGGCTGCGGATACAGCAGCGAACACGCCGTCCGGCGTGCCAGGTGCGGACCCCGCCGCCATGCAAAAGATGTTCGAGCAATGGCTCAACACATGGCGTTCAGTCGCCGATCCTTCGTCGTGGCAAAAGCTCTCGGCACAAGCCAATGCCGGGTCATCGGGCGCGCCGGGTGCTAATCCGTTTGCGGCTTTCGGCGCCATCCCTGGCTTTGCGGGTTTTCCCGGCGGTAACGGCAACATTCAATCCATGTTTGCGTCGATGCCCGGTATGCCGGCCATGCCGAAGATTCCGACGGCCGCGATTGCGCCGCAACGCCTGCAGGAATTGCAGGCGAGTTTCTCGCGCGACGCCACGGAACTGATGAAGCAGGCGGGCGCGCAAAGCATCGTTTTGTCGACATTGAAAGACCGGCGTTTCAGCGGCGCCGCCTGGCAAGCCACACCGGGTTTTGCGTTCGCGGCCGCGTGGTATGTGCTTAACGCGCGTTATCTGCAGGAACTTGCGGAAGCGGTCGAGGGCGACGCCAAGACGCGCGAGCGCATTCGCTTCGCCGTGCAGCAGTGGGCGGCGGCAGCATCGCCGAGTAATTACATTGCGTTGAATCCGGATGCGCAGAAGGCGTTGATCGAAAGTCGCGGCGAGAGCCTGCAGAAAGGCATGATGAATCTGCTCGCGGACATGCAGCGCGGCAAGATCCAGCAAAGCGATGAATCGGGCTTCGTGGTCGGCAAGAACATCGCGACCACCCAGGGTTCGGTCGTGTTCGAGAACGACCTGCTGCAATTGATCCAGTACACGCCGCATACCGCGACGGTGCGCGAGCGGCCGCTCCTGATCGTGCCGCCTTGCATCAACAAGTTTTATATCCTCGATCTGCAGCCCGAAGGTTCGCTCGTCGGCCACGCGCTCGATGCCGGTCATCAGGTTTTCATGATCTCGTGGCGCAATGCGGATGCATCGATTGCTCACAAGACGTGGGACGATTACATCGACGAGGGCGTGCTTACGCCTATCGATGTGGTGAAGCAGATCAGCGGACGCGAGCAGATCAACACGCTCGGCTTCTGCGTGGGTGGCACCATGCTCGCGACGGCCTTGGCCGTGCTGGCCGCGCGCGGGGAACATCCGGCGGCATCGATGACCTTGCTCACCGCCATGCTCGATTTCTCGGATACGGGCGTGCTGGATGTGTTTATCGATGAACAGCATGTGAAGATGCGCGAACAGACCATCGGCGGAAAAGACGGTACGCCGGCGGGCCTGATGCGCGGCGTGGAGTTTGCGAACACGTTCTCGTATCTGCGCCCGAACGACCTGGTGTGGAACTACGTGGTCGACAACTACCTCAAGGGACGCACGCCGCAAGCGTTCGATCTGCTTTACTGGAACAGCGACTCCACCAATCTTCCCGGGCCGATGTTCGTCTGGTATCTGCGCAACACGTATCTGGAAAACCGCCTGCGCAATCCCGGCGAGTTGACCGCCTGCGGCGAACCGGTGGATTTGTCGCTGATCGACGTGCCCACGTTCCTGTATGGCTCGCGCGAGGATCACATCGTGCCGTGGACGGCGGCCTACGCATCGGCGCCGTTGCTCACCGGCCCGCAGACGTTCGTGCTCGGCGCATCGGGGCATATTGCGGGCGTGATCAATCCGCCGTCGAAAAACAAGCGCAGCTTCTGGAAGCTGGACACGACCGATAAGACTCTTCCCGAGAACGCAGACGACTGGTTCGAAGGCGCGACCGAGCATCCGGGAAGCTGGTGGACAACCTGGACCGCCTGGCTCGATGGACACGGCGGCAAGAAAGTAAAGCCGAAGCCGGAACTGGGGTCAGCAGATTTCGCGGTGATCGAGCCGGCGCCGGGACGCTACGTCCTGCAGCGGGACCAGTGACCGGCATGCGGACCAGACCTGATTGCATTTCAACTGCGACAGGTCAACAGTAGGCGAGTAATTACACGCGACGCGCACGCTCTCCGGAGCGCCGCGTGCATCGTCAGACAAAGGGTCAAGCAGGCTTCCCGAAGCGGGCTACCACTTTCGATTATCAAAGGAAACGGAAATGACAGACGTAGTGATCGTATCGGCTGCACGCACGGCAGTCGGCAAATTCGGCGGGTCGCTGGCGAAGATCGCCGCGCCTGATCTCGGTGCAATCGTGCTGCGCGCGGTGCTGGAGCGCGCGAACCTGAAGCCCGAGCAGATCAGCGAAGTGATCCTCGGCCAGGTGCTTACGGCCGGCTCCGGCCAGAATCCAGCGCGTCAGGCGCTGATCAAGGCGGGCTTCCCGAATTCGGTTCCGGGCATGACCATCAACAAGGTGTGCGGCTCGGGCCTGAAGGCCGTGATGCTCGCGGCAAACGCGATCATTGCCGGCGATGCCGACATCGTGGTCGCAGGCGGACAGGAGAACATGAGCGCGGCGCCGCACGTGCTGCCGGGTTCGCGCGATGGTTTTCGCATGGGCGACGCCAAGCTGATCGATTCGATGATCGTCGACGGCCTGTGGGATGCGTTCAACTCCATCCACATGGGCGTGACCGCAGAAAATGTCGCGAAGGAATACGGCATCTCGCGCGCGGACCAGGACGCGTTCGCTGCGTTGTCGCAGAACAAGGCGGAAGCGGCCCAGAAGTCCGGCCGTTTCGACGATGAAATCGTGCCCGTCGAGATTCCCCAGCGCAAGGGCGACCCCGTGCGTTTTGCCACCGACGAATTCGTGCGCCACGGCGTGACGGCCGAGTCGCTTGCATCGCTGAAACCGGCGTTTTCGAAGGAAGGCACGGTGACGGCGGCGAATGCGTCCGGCCTGAACGACGGCGCTGCAGCCGTGATCGTGATGTCCGCGAAAAAAGCCGATGCGCTCGGCCTCACGCCGCTCGCGCGCATCAAGGCGTACGCGAATGCGGGCGTCGATCCCAAGATCATGGGCATGGGTCCGGTGCCGGCATCGAAGCGGTGCCTGGAACGCGCGGGCTGGTCTGCAGGCGATCTCGACCTGATGGAAATCAACGAAGCGTTCGCTGCGCAGGCGCTCGCGGTGCATCAGCAGATGGGCTGGGATACATCGAAAGTGAATGTGAACGGCGGGGCAATCGCGATCGGCCATCCGATTGGTGCGTCCGGCGCGCGGATCCTGGTCACGCTGCTGCACGAAATGCAGAAACGGGATGCAAAGAAAGGGCTGGCGTCGCTGTGTATCGGCGGCGGCATGGGCGTGGCGCTTGCACTCGAGCGCCCGTAGGGAGGCCGTGCGAGCGGGCACGGTGCGCTGTACCAGCGCGCATAACGATAAACGGAGCGAGCAATGACTAAACGAGTAGCGTATGTAACGGGCGGTATGGGTGGCATTGGCACGAGCATCTGCCAGCGGTTGCACAAGGACGGCTACACGGTCGTCGCGGGTTGCGGACCGAATTCGCCGCGCCGGGTCAAGTGGCTCGAGGAACAGAAGGCGCTCGGGTACGAGTTCATCGCGTCGGAAGGCAACGTGGGCGACTGGGAGTCGACCAAGAATGCGTTCGACAAGGTCAAGGCCGAAGTCGGCGAGATCGACATCCTCGTGAACAACGCCGGCATCACGCGCGACGTGGTGTTCCGCAAGATGACGCATGAGGACTGGACCGCGGTTATCGATACCAACCTGACGAGTCTCTTCAACGTGACCAAGCAGGTGATCGACGGCATGGTCGAGCGCGGCTTCGGGCGCATCATCAATATTTCATCGGTGAACGGCCAGAAAGGGCAGTTTGGCCAGACGAACTATTCGACGGCGAAGGCCGGCATTCACGGCTTCACGATGGCGCTCGCGCAGGAAGTGGCGACCAAGGGCGTGACGGTCAATACCATTTCGCCGGGCTACATTGGCACGGACATGGTTAAGTCGATCCGCCCGGACGTGCTCGAAAAGATCGTCGCGACCATTCCGGTCCGCCGGCTTGGGCGGCCTGAGGAAATCGGGTCGATCGTGGCGTGGCTGGCATCGGAGGAATCGGGTTTCTCGACCGGCGCCGACTTCTCGCTGAACGGCGGCCTGCACATGGGTTGAGGGCGCGAGGCACTGCGCGCGAGAGAACGTGGAGACCTTGCGCGCCGTGCCGCGGATGGCTTGACCTTCCGACCCCGGCGCCCACTACGAACCGGCGGCTTCCCGGCGCTCAAAGCGCATGAAGTCCGCCGGCACAGTTTGAGTTTTGCGTTTAAAGGCGTTACATGACCACTACAAAGAAATCCGCTGAACGGCTCATAAAAAAATATCCGAATCGCCGGCTCTACGATACCGAAACCAGCACCTACATCACGCTCTCCGACGTCAAGCAGCTCGTGCTCGATCAGGAAGAGTTCAAGGTGATGGACGCCAAGTCGTCCGAGGACCTGACGCGCAGCATCTTGCTGCAGATCATCCTGGAGGAGGAGAGCGGCGGGCTGCCGATGTTTTCATCGGTCATGCTTTCGCAGATCATCCGTTTCTACGGCAACGCCATGCAGGGAATGATGGGCACGTACCTGGAGAAGAATATCCAGGCGTTCATCGATATCCAGCACAAGCTCACCGATCAGTCGAAGGGTTTGATCGATGGCGGGAACGGGACGCAACTGAACCCGGAAGTGTGGTCACAGTTCATGAACATGCAGGCGCCGATGATGCAGGGGATGATGACGAGCTATATCGAGCAGTCGAAGAACATGTTCGTGCAGATGCAGGAGCAGATGCAAAACCAGGCGAAATCGATGTTCAGCACGTTTCCGTTTCCGAATCCGCCGGGCGCGAGTGGGACGGGGGAGAAGAAGTAACAGAACCCGACGGGTTGACGCCGTCCGTGAGCCAATCCTGGCTCACAGTAGAATAACGGTTTGCGGTGCGGCGCCTGGGCGAACAGTCGCCTTGTGGCGAAAGCCGCGCTGGGTCTTTCTCTTCCGAGCGTCTTTCGTCCTGCTTTTCCAGTGGTGACGCCAGCGGCAGCGCGCGCGCTGCCCGGCTCGTCAGCTTCGTGCCAGACCGGCTTGCCGCAAGCCATACGTCACTTACATCACTAGAGTAAAAAATGTCCCTGATCGCTAATCCCGCTGTGCCCAAGGTGGGGTTGAGTTCACTTGGACGCCTGTAAAATTCGCAGACGCTGCTTAGGCGAGGCTTTCGCATGAGCCGGCTGCTTCTTGCGCCCATGGAAGGGCTCGCAGACTACGTGCTGCGCGATGTGCTGACCAGCACCGGCGGATTCGACGGCTGCGTATCCGAATTCATCAGGGTGACGGGGTCGGTGCTTCCCCGGGGTGTCTACGAGAGAGAGACGCCTGAAGTCCTCCACGGAGGCCGAACACCCAACGGCACGCCGATGGTGATCCAGTTGCTCGGCAGCGATCCTGAATGGATGGCGTTGAATGCGGCTACGGCGGCCAGTCTGTCGCCTCATGGCATCGATCTGAACTTCGGCTGTCCCGCAAAGATCGTCAACCGGCACGGTGGCGGCGCGATGCTTCTGGCGCACCCTGAACAGTTGCACCGGATTGTTTCGTCCGTTCGTGCAGCAGTCCCTCGCAGCATTGCCGTGACGGCAAAAATGCGGCTTGGCGTCTCCGATACTTCGCTCGCGATCGAATGCGCCACGGCGCTGGCGGAGGGCGGCGCTGCCTCCCTCGTGGTGCATGCCAGAACGCGGGACCATGGTTATCGGCCGCCGGCGCACTGGGAATGGATCGCGCGTATCGACGCCGCCGTGGACGTACCGGTCGTAGCCAACGGAGAAGTCTGGACCGTAGCCGACTGGGAGGCGTGCCGTGCGGTCAGCGGATGCACGGACGTGATGATCGGGCGGGGCGCTGTCTCGGACCCGTTCCTGGCTTTGCGTATCTGCGGACTGATGGACCGGACGCCTTCCGACGACGAATGGCCGGCCGTGCTGGGTCAAATTGCCGATTACCTTAGAAAACTGCAACTCCGGGTTGCATCCCGTCATGAGCACGGCCGCGTCAAGATGTGGCTCGGCTATCTCAAGCGGACCTGGCCACAGGCTGCCGAGCTGCACGCAGCAATTCGGCGCCTGCATGATGCGTATGACATTCTTGAAGTGATCGAGCGCGCTATGGGATTCGACGATGCAACACCGGTCGGTCAGCGTGCGGCCCTCGGCTTGTGCGATCCGGTATGCCTCGCTACTTGACCGGCCGCGCTACACCAGGCGCGAAGACATAACAGGATACGGCAGGATACGGCCCCTTTGAGATCAAGCCACTTGGCTGACCGTCTCAAACAGTGAGACGCAAGCTCGGCCGTCCATCCCGCAAAAGCTTGCGCATACCGCCGTCATTCTCACCGGTTCGATCTCGTCGAACGTACACGCGCTCGTCTGCGGGTAAAATATCGGATTGGCCTAAACCGCTTGACTCGAGTTGCGGTCCCGGCCTGCCCCACATCTGGAAGTCCCGTGAAAAATCATTTAGAAACAACGGCTAAGGCTCATTCGGCGCCTAAAGTCGGCTTTGTCAGCCTCGGCTGCCCCAAGGCTTTGGTCGACTCCGAGCAAATCATCACGCAACTGCGCGCCGAAGGTTACGAGATTTCCAGCTCCTACGATGGCGCCGATCTCGTCGTGGTGAACACGTGCGGTTTTATTGATGAAGCCGTGCAGGAAAGCCTCGACGCCATCGGTGAAGCGCTGCATGAAAACGGCAAAGTGATCGTGACCGGTTGTCTCGGCGCGAAAAAGAGCGCCAGCGGCACGGGCCTGATCGAGGAAGTGCATCCGAAAGTGCTGGCCGTGACCGGCCCGCACGCGACGGCCGAAGTCATGATCCACGTGCATCAGCACTTGCCCAAGCCGCACGATCCGTTCATCGATCTGGTGCCGCCGGCCGGGATCAAGCTCACGCCTCGCCATTACGCGTACCTGAAGATATCGGAAGGGTGCAATCACCGCTGCACGTTCTGCATCATCCCGTCGATGCGCGGCGACCTGATCTCGCGTCCCATCGCCGACGTGATGCTCGAAGCGGAAAACCTTTTCAAATCCGGCGTCAAGGAACTGCTCGTGATTTCGCAGGACACGAGCGCTTATGGCGTCGATGTCAAATACCGTACCGGCTTCTGGAACGGCAAGCCGGTCAAGACACGCATGACGGACCTCGTCGGCGCGCTGGGCGAACTCGCGGCGCAATATGGCGCGTGGGTCCGCCTGCATTACGTGTATCCGTATCCGAGCGTGGACGAAGTGATTCCTTTGATGGCGGAGGGACCACTGAAAGGGCACGTGCTGCCGTACCTCGACGTTCCGTTCCAGCATGCACATCCCGAAGTGCTCAAGCGCATGAAGCGCCCGGCGAACGCCGAGAAAGTGCTCGAACGCGTGCAGAAGTGGCGCGCAATGTGCCCGGACCTCACGATCCGCAGCACGTTCATTGCGGGATTCCCGGGCGAGACGGAAGAGCAGTTCCAGACGCTGCTGGACTTCATTCGTATCGCTGATCTGGATCGGGTCGGCTGCTTCGCGTATTCGCCGGTCGAAGGCGCGACGGCGAATGATCTCGACGGCGCGCTGCCCGACGAAGTCCGCGAGGAACGCCGTGCGCGGTTCATGGAACTGGCCGAGGAATTATCGGCGGAACGCATGAAGCGCAAGGTGGGCAAGACGCTGAAAGTGCTCGTCGATGAACTCAGCGCCGAAGGCGGCGTCGGACGTACTGCGGCGGATGCGCCCGAGATCGATGGCGTGGTGTATATCGAACCGGCGAAAAAAGCGTCCAAACGATATAAAGCGGGCGACTTCGTGTCGGTAAAAATCACTGGCGCCGATGGCCACGACCTGTGGGGCGAAGTTTAACAACGGGACAAAGGAGCTTTCATGACGCAGCGTGAAGTGGTGGTGGTCAGTGGAGTACGGACTGCAATCGGCGATTTCGGCGGTGCGCTGAAAGACTTCAGCCCGACCGATCTCGGCGCACGCGTGGTGCGCGAGGTTTTAAAGCGGGCGACTTCGTGTCGGTAAAAATCACTGGCGCCGATGGCCACGACCTGTGGGGCGAAGTTTAACAACGGGACAAAGGAGCTTTCATGACGCAGCGTGAAGTGGTGGTGGTCAGTGGAGTA
>NZ_JBSIPA010000272.1:0-8896 GCF_053574605.1 Caballeronia sp. M23-90
TAATCAATAGTACGGATACGGCGCGTAATAAACCGGCGCCGGCAGCGGATTGTTGCTTGGAAGCGCGGCGGGTGCGAACAGCGCCCAGTATTCGGCGGCAGGCCTCCAAGGTCAATACGACGCGGCTTACGCGCAGTGCATGACATCGAAGGGCAACACGATTCAGCAGCCGCAAGTCTATGCGCCGCAGCCGGTCTACTACGCACCGCCGCCGCAGTATTACGCGCCGCCACCGCCGGTTTATTACGCGCCGTATCCGTACTATTGATTGATATTTGTAACGGCTCGTCAGTTGCGCACGCAACGGAACCCGGCATACACATACTGATAGTGCGCCTGGAACCAGTTGCGAAAACTCGGTCTGAGCATGCATGCCGCCGTGCGTGGCGAGCCGCCTTTGAGCACGTAATGCTGGTCGTCGTAGAAATTCGCCGAGTAGCCCAGATAGAACGAGAACGGTTCGAACCCGGGTAATGGCCCGAACGGGGTCGATGTCCATTCCCAGCCATTGCCGAACTGTCCTTCCACGCCGGCCGCGCTGCGGTTTTCCGGATGCGCCTGAACGGGAGACGGTTCCCATCGGCGGAAATCGAAGTTGCCAGTTTGCGCGTGGGGCGCACCTTCGGCGGCGCGTTGCCATTGCGCTTCGGTTGGCAACGACTTGCCCGCCCATTTTGCGTATGCGCTGGCTTCGGCATGGCTCACGTAGACGGGCCAGTCAGCCGGAAGGTCAATCTCGTCGAACATGGTTCGCAGTTTCCACGCATCCGCATCCGATGAATCGCGGACCCAGAACGCGGGTTGATCGATGCGTTCCTGCTCGATCCACGCCCAGTCGGCATCGCGCCAGAGATCGCGGTTCGAATATCCATCTGCCCGGATGAAGTCGAGCCAGTCGGCATTCGTCACCATATTGCGGTCGATCTCGAATGCCGGCACGTCCACCTTGTGTTCTCCAAACTCGTTGTCCCAGCCGAATGTTCCGCTTTCGCGCGTAAGGCCGAGCGTGGCCGTGCCCGCGGGCACGTGGACCATTTCGCGTTTTGAGCCGGTATCGAGGGGATGCCGCGCGTCCTGCTCGGTTACCTTCGGGCCAGTTTTCTGGTGTAGCGGCAACTGGTGCAGCATGTACGCAAGCGTCTCGGCATGCATCAGCCGATGCTCGATCGCAACTTCCAGCAACGTCTCCGGCTTGATCGCCGGCTCGACGAAACTGCCGTCCTTGTCTGCACCGTTTGAAATTTCGACGGGGTCAAAGCGCGCATCGATGTCATCGCGAATACGCTGCACATATGCGCGGATCTCTTCCAGCGTCGGCCAGTCTTGCGGCTGGTCGGTTGGCAGGCCGCCGTCGACAGGATCGATACCGAACGCGAACAACTGATCGAACTCTGCATTGGGACTGGGCAGGTCGAAAAGGCGCTGATCGAAGAGATTCCGGTCGAACGCTTCCAGGTGACCAATGTAAAACACGATCCGATGCCGTTCGGCAATGGGCCGTTCATACAGGAATTCGGGCTTGACGACGGCGAACAGCGCGTCGGTTGCCTGACGCGCTTCGCGCAGTCGGGCGAGCAGCGGATGCAACGGGGTGGGTTCGCGATTCATCGCTCTTTTCTCCGGGCAGTGGCCGTGCGAAACGATAAATCGTAGCAGAGGACATGCCCGGCGTGCTTGAACCGCCCGTGAACCGCGCAAGCGGTATTCTTCAGACGGCGCGCAGTCCGTCGAAGTCGAGGATATGGATCAATTTGCCGTCTGTGCGAAGCAGGCCTTTCGCCTGAAAACGCGAGAGGGTCCTGCTGACGGTTTCCAGCGTGATGCCGAGAAAACTGCCCATGTCGTCGCGCGTGAAACGCAGGTTGAATTCGCTCCCGGCGTACCCGCGGCGCGTGAGGCGCGAAGAGATGTCGAGAAGCAGCGCGGCGACACGTTCGTCGGCGCGCAAGGTGCCGAGAATTACGGTCTGTGTCGATTTGCGGACGACTTCACGGCTGAGCAACTGCAGGAGCCGCCGCTGAATGGCAGTGGTCTCCCGGCACGCGCGTTCGAAAGCGGACAAGGGGACGACGCAGACAGAACTGTCTTCCAGCGCTACGGCGCGGCACGCGTGATGGCCGTTCTCGAAACCTTCCAGCCCCAGCGCGTCGCCGCCCAGGTGCAGACCCATGACCTGATCGCGGCCATTCGCGCTCGTCACGACCGTCTTGAGCGAACCGGAGCGAATGGCGTAAAGCGCATCGAAGGTATCGCCGATACGGAACAGCGTTTCGCCGCGCCTGATGTTGCGCGCATTGACGATGACCGATTGCAGCTTGTCGGTATCGGTGGCGGACAAGCCTTCTGGCATGCAGTACTGCCGCAACGAGCATGTCGAACAGTGCGCGGCGTGGCGCGGGCCGGCGGAATGTGCTGATGCGGAAGTCTCGTGCAAGGTCTGCATGGCGTGCTCGGCTATAAGAACAATTTAGAACCTTGATCTGTAACAAGGAAAATTGTCCCATTGATACCATGCAAGATCCGGCGGCAGAACGTCGCGGACAATTTGTTGCAATGGCGCGGCGCCACCGGGCCCCGCGCGCATGACTGCTCCAACGCCTAAGCCGCGACCTGAGCTGCAACGTCTTCGCCTCCCGCTGCCGAAGGAATCAGCAGCACCGGCAGGGTTGCCTGCCGGAGACACCGCTCCGCCACGCTGCCAAGAATCAGCCGCTGGAATCCCTTGCGCCCGTGCGTGCCCATTACGAGGAGGTCGGCGTTGAATGCGGTCGCGGCCTTGAGAACGAGCTCGGCCACATCTTCCACTGACGACGCTTCACTCACCAGGACCTGGCCTTCCACCCCGCGCTGTTTCATCGCTGCGTTGGTTTCGGCGGCGAGCGTGGCGCCTTGATCCGCAAGCTGGGTACGCAGGATCGAGGGATCGTAGCCGGGGACATCGTAGTAGATGGGGGCCTCTTCGATCACGTAGAACGGCTGCAGCACCGCGTGATGTGTGACGGCGAGTTCGAGCGCGGTGTTAAATGCGCGGCTGGAAGTACGGCTGCCATCGATAGCGACGACTATTCGAGTGAACATGCGATTCTCCTTCTGCGGTTAAGCGTGGCTTTCAATCGTCCGACTGTATTTATTGCCGATCGTTCCATTCTGCACTCGCCGTCGTGGCGCCGATACGCGGAGGAAGACTTAATGGCGGCATACAATTCACCCCTCGCCTTTGATCATCTGCCCACTTTCTGCCCGTGTCCCAAGCCGCCGCCAGTACCGATCCGCATACCGCATCACCCCTTCCTTTTCGAAACGCCCTCTTAGCGATGCTCGGCATCGGTCTCGTCAACATGCTCGTTGCACTGGACCAGACCGTGGTGAGTACGGCGTTGCCGTCCATCGTCGCGGAACTGCATGGCTTCGAGTACTACGCGTGGATTGCGAGCGCGTATCTGCTGGCTTCGGTGGTGACGGTGCCGGTGTTCGGTCGGCTTGGCGATTATTTCGGCCGCAAGCGTTTCGTGATCGCCGCGGTGGTCACGTTCACGGTGGCATCAGTGTTATGCGGCGTGGCGAACGACATGTTGTTCCTGGTCATCGCGCGCGGCTTGCAGGGCGTCGGCGGCGGCATGATGGTGGGTACCGCGTTTGCATCGATACCCGATCTTTTCCCCGATGCCCGTCTGCGCGTGCGCTGGCAAGTAGTCATGGCGGCGTCGTACGGCATTGGCACGGCGGCGGGGCCGTCGCTCGGCGGCTGGATGAGCGAGCACTGGGGATGGCGTTCCACGTTTCTCATCAACTTGCCGGTGGGCATCGCCGCGTTTTATTTCATCTGGGCGCATTTGCCGAACTATCGGCGGCCACGTCAGGGCGCGGTGAAAATCGACTGGATGGGAGCGGCGCTCGTGGCGCTCGTTCTCGGCGGATTGCAGGCATTCATTGAAGGCGTGCCGAAGAGCGGACTGACGACCGGCAACATCGTTCTCGCGATATGCGTGGTGATCGGCGCCGCAGCGTTATTGATGTGCGAGCGCCGCGCGACGCATCCGATCATTCCGCTCGATCTGTTCAAGGACCCGCAACTCGTGACCCTGTTCACGCTGTCCGTGCTGTCCGGATTCGTGATGTTTTCGCTGATCTTTTTCGCGCCGTTATTGTTGCAGGGCGGCTTTGGTTTGTCGCCGCAGCAAGCCGGGTTGCTCGCCACGCCGATTGCGATGTTTATCGCGATTGGCAGCTTTATCAACACGCGGATCGTGATTCATTTGCGCAAGCCGACCATGATCCTTTCCATCGGCTTTACGTTGCTGTTATTCGCGTGCATCGGGCTTTCGTTTGCGAATGCATCGACGCCGCATGTCTGGATCGAGATACCGATGGCCGGCATCGGCGTCGGACTGGGTTTCATCCTGAACAACTTGAATGTATTCGGACAGGAAATCGCCGGGCGCGAACGGTTCGGCATTACCACGGCGTTACTACAATCCACGCGCATGGTCGGCGGGATGCTCGGAACCAGTGTGGTCGCGACGATCGTTCAGCATCATTATCGCGATGTCATCACGCGCACGCTTCGCGTGTTGGGCGAGCCGGCAAGTACCGCGTGGCTGCCGCGATTCAACGATCCGCGCATTCTTATCGATGCAGCCTTGCGCTCCAAGCTTCTTGCCGATCTTGCGCCCGTTGGACTGGACGGCCCGGCGCTGATCGAAAGCGCGCGTGAAGTTCTCGTGCAATCGATTCATATAGGCGTGCTGCTGACTGCAGTGGCTGCCTTGTCGGCGGTGCTGATGGTGCGGCGGGTTTCGCACATCACGTTTAAAAAGTAGCAGGGCTCGTTGTCTATCAACGAGCCCTATCTCAAACCTCAATGCGCGCCGGCCGCCGCGCCACCACCGCCGCCTTTCGCGCGCTTGGTGATCCAGATCAGCGGAATGATCAGGATGAAGATCACCGCGGACGCAAAGAAGATGTCGTTGAGTCCCATCATTGCGGCCTGTGTGTTCACGGTGAAGTCGAACAATCCACGCGCTTGGGCTTCGTTGACATGCAATGTGTTCTGCGAAGCCTGAAGCGACGCCATGAAGGCCGGATTATTGGCATTCGCCTGCTCGGTCAGCCGTTCGTGATGAAGGGCAATCCGGTCGGTCCACGCGTTACCGCACAACGACGTGCCTACGGCGCCGCAAAAAACCCGGGCGAAATTCGATAAACCCGCCGCCGCCGGAATCTTGGAAGGCGGCAATCCCGACAAGATGATCGACGTCAGCGGCACGAAGAACAGCGCCATTGGAATGCCCTGCAACAGCGTGGGCAAAACCAGGTGCCATGTATCGATTTCGATCACGTACTTCGAGCGCATATAAAACACGATCGCGAAGCCGACAAACGCCATGGTCGCGACCACGCGTGCGTCGGTGCGCGGCAATACCTTGCCCATGACCGGGGCGAGAATCACCGCGAAAATGCCCAAAGGTGCGGTGACGAGCCCGGCGTCCACGGAACGGTAATTCAGGTACTGCTGCATCCATTGCGGCAGCAAAACGAGGTTACCGAAGAACACGCCATACGCCACGGAAATGGCAACCGTGCCGCCAAAGAAATTGCGTCCCGCGAACAAACGCAGATCCACCACGGGATTCTTTTCGGTCAATTCCCAGACCACGAAGAACGCGAACGCGATTATCGCGATGATCCCGAGCCAGACGACCAGCGGCGATGAAAACCAGTCGAGGTCGCGGCCTTTGTCGAGCATGATCTGCAGGCATGCCACCCATGCGATCAACAGCATCAATCCGACCGTATCGATAGGCGCTTTGCGCGTCGCCGATTCACGTTTGCGGTAGATGAACCACGTCACGCTTGCGGCGAATAATCCTACCGGGATGTTGATATAAAAGATCCACGACCACGAGTAACTGTCGGTGATCCAGCCGCCTAACGCCGGACCCGCAATAGGGCCGACCACCGCGGTCATCGCCCAGAGGGAAAGCGCCATGGACGCTTTCTCCTTTGGATAGGAGCCCAGCAAGATGGCTTGCGAAAGCGGAATCAGCGGCCCGGCAACGGCGCCTTGCAACACGCGGGCGGCGAGCAGGATCGGCAGTGTCGGCGCAAGTCCGCAAAGCCACGAAGAGATCACGAATAAAATAATCGCGCCGACAAACAACTTGATCTGCCCGATGCGCTGGGTCAGCCAGCCGGTCAGCGGAATCGACACGGCATTGGCCGCGGCAAACACGGTGACGACCCACGTGCCTTCGTCCACGGACACGCCCAGATTGCCGGATATGGTCGGAATGGCGACGTTCGCAATCGATGAATCGAGCACATTCATGAACGTGGCAAGGGCCACGGCGACGGTCGCAAGGACAAGTTGCCCGCCTTTGAGAGGTTCAGGCGGGGCAGGCGCAGCGGGTGCGGCAGCAGGCGCAGTGCTCATGGCAGATCCAGATGAAGCGGCCACACGGAGAACCCATGCGGCCGGCGGTGCTAAAGCTCAATGGATGCTACGACAATGAATGTCATAGCAACGAATTGCCGCTAGTGTGCCAGCGTTCAATAAACCGCGCTGACCACAATACTTTCATTCAGATCCGAAACGCTTTCATTTAACCGACACGTCGATATCGCCGAGATGTTTCTTTGCTGCCCTGGCGATGGTTCCATCAGCTTGCAACTTCGCGATGGCTGTGTCCAGGCGTTGCTTCAGCGCCTTGTCGCCCTTGCGGATGCCGAACGCAATGCCGCTGCCCAGGATTTTTTCATCGTGCACGGGACCGCCCGCGAATGCGTAACCCGCGCCATCCGGTTTCGATAAAAAGCCCGATTGACCCGCAGCCGACATCACGAGCGTGCCGTCCAGACGCCCGGCCTTCAGGTCCGTATAAGCCTGGTTCTGGTCCTGGTACGCCACCACGTTCACGCCCGCATTCGCCCAATGCGCCTTCGCAAACGTCTCCTGAACCGACCCCGCCAGCACGCCGATGTTCTTGCCCTTCAGCGACTCAGGCGTGGGCGTGAGGCCGCTACCCGTCTTGGCGATCAGTTGCGTCGGCACGTGATACACGATACTCGTGAAGTCGATGGCCTGGCGGCGTTGATCGGTGGCGTTCATCGCGGAGTTGATGGCGTCGAACTTGCGGCCTTGCAGCGCGGGAATCAGGCCGTCGAACGAGGTCTCGACCCACGCGCATTTCATCTTGGCCGCGGCACACACAGCGTTGCCGATATCGATATCGAGTCCCTGCAATTCACCCGATGCCGACTTCGATTCGAACGGCGGATATTGCGCCTCGATGCCGTAGCGCAGCGTGTCGGAATCGGCGGCGAAAGTGGTTGCCGTCGTGCACAACGATGCCGCAACCAGCATGGCGCCGGCCAATGCGTGAAGGCGCTTCTTCATATGATGTATCTCCCTTTGAGTATCGATGAATTCAAACCGCGCACAAACGGCGTGCGCCTTCGCGCAACGTGTCGTCGTCCTTCGCGAAGCTCAGGCGGATGATGCGGTTGTCGGTGCCGTCGGTGTAGAACGCGGATAGCGGGATTGTAGCGACACGCGTTTCACGGATCAGGCGCAGCACGAAGTCGCTGTCGGTTTCATCGGAGAACGCACCGAAGCGGGCCAGCAGGAAAAAGCTGCCCGCGCTCGGCAGCAGTTCAAAGCGCGAACCGGCAAGCGACTCGGCCAGCAAGTCGCGTTTCTTTTGGTAGAACGCGCCGAGGCCCAGATAGCTCGATTCGTCGCCGAGTGCTTCGGCGAACGCGAGCTGCATGGGGGTATCGGCAGAGAAGGTCATGAACTGATGGACCTTGCGGATCTCGTTGGTCAGTTCCGCCGGGGCGAGCGTGAAGCCGACCCGCCACCCGGTCACGTGATACGACTTGCCGAACGACGACACGATCACGCTGCGCTCGGCCAGTGCCGGATAACGCGCCATGCTGTGATGCAGGGCGCCGTCGAAGACCACGTGCTCATACACTTCGTCCGACAACACGATGATCTTCGAGTCACGCGTAAGCGCGGTGAGGCGCTCGATATCCACACTCGTGAACGCGCTGCCCGACGGATTGTGCGGCGAATTGACGATGATCATGCGCGTGCGCGGCGTGACGGCGGCCTGAACTTCGTCCCAGTCGATGTGAAAATCCACCGGCGAAAGTTTGATCGCAACGGGCTTCGCGCCCTGCAACTGGACGATCGGGCCGTAGCTGTCGAAGGAAGGTTCGAAGTAGATGACTTCGTCGCCGGGGTGCACGAGCGCGCTGATGGTTGCGTACAGGCCTTCGCTCGCGCTCGCGACCACGGTGATTTCGCTTGCCGGATCGTAGGTCGCGCCGTAGAGCTTTTGCGTTTTCAGCGCGAGCGCGTCGCGCAGCTCGTGAACGCCGGACATGGGTGCGTACTGGTTATGCCCCGCGCGCATGGCTCGCGCGGCGCTTTCCACGAGCTTCGGATCAGGCGCGAAGTTCGGTGCGCCTTGCGAGAGATTCAGCGCGTGATGTTCCTCGGCAAGCTGGCCAATCACGGTAAAAATGGTCGTGCCGACAGCAGGCAGCTTCGATTGAGGGGTCCAAGCACTTTTCACGACAAATCTCCGTAAGACTGAATTCATATACCGACGATCATTCGACAGCAGTCATTAACCGCCGACAATCGAAAGTTTGTCATACTAGCCATGCCTGCCGCTCATGGCTCACAAGGTTCCCCGATGAAACCGCTGCCTTCTCTCGATGTCCTGAAGACGTTTGCCGTCGTTGCGCAGCGCCTCAACTTTACGCGCGCCGCCGATCTGCTCAATGTCACGCAAGGCGCCGTCAGCCGGCAAATTTCCGGGCTGGAGGCGCATCTGGGGTATGCGCTCTTCGTGCGCCAGCCGCGCGGCCTGGCGCTCCCGCCAGC